>CAMCLY010000117.1 GCA_945875805.1 uncultured Myxococcales bacterium
ACAATATGGCTAACCTACTACAAGGCCCAACCCCCCCCCACCTCATCAAAGGCTAACGCCCACCGGGGGTGGGCGGCGTTGCTCTTTCGCATTTCGGGGGGTGTGGGGGACTTCGTCCCCCACACAAAAAAAACTAGACACGGTACTGACGTAAGAGGCGCTGGACGAACTCGCGATTTTCTGGGGCGTGGTATCGGAGGATGGCTTTTTGGCGATCGCGCTCGCGATGGGATTTTGCGCTTTGTATAGGGGTTTGTCCCTGGATGGGAAAATAGGGGTTGAACCCGGTGTAATACATCGTCGTGGCGGCGCTCATGGGTGTGGGCAGAAAACTCTGGACTTGATCGACAAAGAGATGTCGAGCCATGAGCCATCGTGTGACATCGAGCATTTCGCGGTCACCGCAACCTGGGAAAGCGGAAATAAAGTAAGGGATGATGTATTGTTTTTTACCGCATTCCTGTGACGCACGATTGAAGATGTCGCAGAACTTGTCGAAGATGGAGGCTTCGGGTTTGAGCATGAGTTTGAGTACACGGTTGTTGACGTGTTCTGGAGCAATTTTGAGGAATCCTGAGGTGTGATGGCGAGCGACCTCGCGAATATATTCTGGTGAGAGAAGAGCCAGATCGTAACGGATTCCGGAGCCGATGAAAGCGTGTTTTACACAAGGCTGCTGACGTACTTTTCGGTAGAGATCGAGGGTGGGTTGATGATCGGCATTCATGTTGGGGCAGAGCCTTGGAACGAGGCATGAAGGCCTTGTGCATTTTTGGCATAGTTCGGCATTTTTGGAAGTCATTTGATACATATTGGCCGAAGGGCCGCCCACATCGCTGATGGTGAGTGAAGATTTTTGCATGGACTGAGCGATGTTTTCTATTTCTTGGATCACACTTTGTGGAGAACGGCTTTGGATGACGCGTCCCTCATGGGCTGCAATGGAACAGAAAGCGCATCCTCCGAAACAACCTCGCATGATGGTGACGGAAGTTTTGATCATCTCGTAGGCGGGAATGGTTTTGTTGCCGTATGAGGGATGGGGTTTCCGTGAGAAGGGCAGGTCATAGATGGAATCGAGGTCCTGAGTGGAGAGGGGCTCTGGAATGGGGCCGACCCAGAGTTCGCGGTTTCCGTGTCTCTGGACGATACCGTGTCCGCCGGGACGGGTTTCGAGAATCTGGAGTCTTGAGGCTTCGGCGAACGCCAGTTTGTCGTTTTGGACGTGTTCATAGCTTGGGATACGACGCACGTCGTATTTTCCCTGTCGATCGTGTCTGGGGTCGTCTCGAATGATGAGGGATTGGGGCAGTTTGTCGCACAAGAGGGCGATGCCTGGAAGTCCTGCGAATTTGTCGAGGGACCATCTGTAGGAAAGTCCGTGAGCGATGTGTTCCAGAGCCCATTCGCCGCTTCCGAAGCTCAGGAGGTCTGCGGCGGAGTCGACGAGAATGGAGGGCATGACGGAATCGCTCCAGTAGTCATAATGGGCGATGCGTCTGAGGCTTGCTTCGATACCCCCGATGACAATGGGGGTGTTTGGAGCGAGACGGCGGCATGTTTTAGAGTATTGAATGACGGCGCGGTCTGGGCGAGCGCCATGGATACCGCCTGGGGTGTAGGCATCGTCATGGCGGCGTCGTTTTTCGGAGGTGTAATGATTGACGAGGGAATCCATGTTTCCGGCGTTAATGCCCCAGAAGAGTTTGGGGATGCCGAGGGCTAAAAAGTCGGCATCGTTTTGGGGTTGTGCGACGACGCCGACGCGGAAACCTTCGTGGTGTAGAAAACGCCCCACGATACCGGTCGAAAATGCAGGATGATCGATGTAGGCATCTCCCGAAACGAGCACGATGTCACATTCTGTCCATCCGAGGGCATCCATTTCTTCGCGAGACATGGGAAGCACGGGGGCAGTACCGAGACGGGCGGCCCAATATTTTTTGTGAGTATGAAGCATGAAACCTGACTTTATATCAATGGTGAATGGTAGGAAATGCGGTGATTTTTGTTTGATGGAGAATGTTTTTTACATATTGGAGAATGTTTTTTACATATTTTTGAATGCACCAAGGAGGCGCTGGTGTATCTTTGTTTTTGATAGATCTATGTTGATATGAGGATTGTATAGTGTGGTGTGTGGTTTGTATTGAAAAAGTTTTTAATAAAAAAAGTAAAAAACTAAAACATGTATAAGGAGATTCGGAGGGGGGCGCGGCGTAATTTGCGCAAGCGAAATAGCCGCGTTGGGGGGAGACTTCCCCCCTCCACGCATCGAAGCAAAAGAAGAACAAAAAAGGATGAGTCATGATGATGGACAATACGTGTTTATATGAAATGAAACAATCAGGATTTTAGCCATGCCAGGGTGACGCCGTCTCCGCCTTCATAGTATTGTCCAGGGCGAGTGGCTTCGACAGATGGAGATTTGGAAAGAAATTGTCGAATAGTATGTTTGAGGACACCTGTGCCATGACCATGGATAATATAACACATTTTTTGTTCTTTAATGATCATGCTTTGTAGAAAGAAATCCGTTCTTTCGATGGCATCTTCGCTGGTCAGACCTCTCAAATCGAGTGTATTTTCGCGTATCTGCGCCATGATGGGACGTTGTGTGGTTTCGTCGATGAGCGTCGTGTCCTGGGGTTGAATGACGATGTTTTTAGATGATTTGATCGCATTGATACGTTTTTGCCGTGCGGTGGGCTCTGGTGTGGGTTCGAGGATGGGGGCGCCGAGGTCTGCGAGGTTGGCGTGCACTTGCAATATGCCGAGTTGCAGGGTGACGTGGGCTCCGGAACGGGCGAGGACGCGGGCATTTTTGTGGTATTGTCGGATGTGCACGGTTTTTCCGATGGTGATTTCTCGTTCTGGCAGAGGCGAGAATGGCGGGGCATTGAGATCCGAAATTTTGCTCAGCTCTTTTCGGGTCTGGGCCTCAAGTGCGTTCATTTCTCGGTCGATATCGTCCTGGATTTCGGTCTGACGTCGGAAGTCGGCGGTAAACGTTTTGCGCCTCAGTTTTGAGATTCGTGCTTTGATTTTGTGAATCGTGTCCTGGAGCTGTTGGATGTCCTGTCCGAGAGATTTTGCGGTTTGCGTGCGCAATTTTTCGCGCAGTTCTTCGACTTCGGCGCGTGATTTGTCGAGATTTTCCTGAGTTTGCAGGACGACCTGTCGTGCCTCTTCGAGTCGGACGCGCTGTTTTTCGAGTTCCGAGATGGCGTGTTCCAGGTTGCTCGTGGCCTTTGAATCGTAACGCAGACGCGCGTTTTGGAGGATTTCCGGGGCAAGTCCGTGTTGCTGTGCGATTTCAAACGCCGCGCTTGTGCCAGGATGTCCGCTCTGGAGGTGATAGGTTGGTTTCATCCGTTCCATGTCAAAACTGACGCTTGCCGAGGCGATCCATGGGGTTTCGAGGGCGAAGGCCTTGACGTTTTCGAAGTGCGTTGTGAGGAAGGTGACGGCGCCCTTTTCGTGGAGGTATTCCGTGAGCGCGATGACGAGTGGGGATGCGTGTTCCGGATCGGTGCCGCTGAACGGTTCGTCGAGGAGGAACAGGGTATGCGGTCCCACCTTGGGAAGCGCCCGAGCGAGGCTTTGAACATGGGCCGAGAATGTCGAAATGTTCTGCGCAATGGACTGGTCGTCGCCGATGTCGGCGAACACATTTTGGAAGACGGGAAAACACGAGGACGCTCCGGCGCATACGGGAATGCCCGCGTTGACCATGAGTGCGCAGAGTCCGACGGTTTTGAGGTTGACGGTTTTTCCGCCTGCATTGGCGCCGCTGATGACGAATGTTCCCGCGTCAAGATTGAGGATGATGTCGTTTGGGACGACGATGTTTTCTGGATTGTCAAAATGTCTCAGCGCCAGCAGGGGATGTCTAGCCTGATAGAGCTCGATGCTCGATGCGCTGAGGTCCGGGAGATGACCGTGGCAGTCGGTGCCAAAGTGGGCGATGGCGTCGGCGGTTTCGAGGTAGAGACAGCGCCGTGTGTTGGCCTGAAAATCTTCGCGATGCTCGCCGACGTCTTTTGAAAGTTCGAGCAGGATCCGCTGTTCTTCGGCTTCGATGCCGAAATCGACGATTCTCAGGGCGTTATTGAGTTCGACGAGTTCGTCGGGTTCGATGAAGACGGTCTGTCCGGAAGCGCTGGTGGCGTGTACGATGCCGGGAATTTTGCTCCGGCTTGGAGCTCTGACGGGGAGCACATATCTCCCTTCTCGCAGGGTGTAGTAAGAATCCTGAAGGTTTTCCTGTATTTCCGGACTCGCGAGTTTTGCCTCGATTCGCGTTCTTAGGCTTTCGGCGAGTCGTCTCGATTTTTCGCGCAACTGGGCGAGTTGCGGCGAGGCGTCGTCGACGAGTTTTCCATCCGGATCGAGCGAGGTGGCGAGTTTTCGTTCGAGAGCCTTGAGTGGCACGATGTCGACGGCATAATCGTAAAGTAGCGGAGCTTCCTCGCGGCGGACCTCAAAATACCGCCTGACCGCGTGAAACGTGGCGAGGTTTGCCGCGATTTTGAGCAGATCTTCCCCTCCCAGCACGGAACCTCGCTGGGCACGTTTGAGCCAGGGATCGACGTCGTCGAGGACGATGGCGACGACCGGGTCGCATGCCTCATAGAGCGCCATCATTTCTGCAATTTCGGCATGTCTTCTGGCGAGGAGGTCGCGATCGGCGATGGCGGGCATGTTTTTGACGAGCGTTTTGGCCATGTTGCTGCGGCATCGTTGGGCGATGGCGTCGAGGACGGCGGGCCAGTCAAGATTCTCGTGGCGGTGGGTTGGCGCCGTCTGTGCGGCGTCGACAAAACGCGTGAGCAATGCTTCGGGATTGATATTTTTGATATCTTGAATGTTCATAACATAGAGCCTGTAAGGGGGGGGGGGAGCGCGGCTATGCCCCGGAGGGGCATACGCCTGCGCCGCGCGCCTATCTGCGCCGTGCGCAGATACGGCGCTTTTTTATCGTGGCCTCCCTAGCACGTAGCGTTCGGATTTTCATCGGAATCCTTGGTATACGTGAGAAAAGACACAAAAAAAGCGGCGTATGCGCGCCTCTTTGAGGCGCCATAGCCGCTTGGGCGTGCGTATCCGGGCAAAGCCCGGACAGCACGGCCTCCAAAACGCCAGACGATGATCAATAGTTCCATGGTACGCACACGACGTCGTCGATCTGGATGTGATCCTTGGCGGCATCGGTATTGCTGACATAAAACACGAGTCTCATGTCACTTGAGGAAGATTTGATGTCGAAGGGGATTCGCGTCCATTCGAGGCTGTCGATGGTCGTAAATTCGGTCTTTGACTGCTCGCCTCGCGAACTGAAGGAGTGGATTCGGACCTGGCCTTTTCCGCGGACCCAGTAGGAACAGTCGAACGATCCCGCGGGCACATCGAAACCGAAAGAGGTGAAGCGTTTGGCGGGTTGTGTGGTGAAATCGATTTGCAGGGCGAAATCGCCGGAGTGGGTGGCGGCGGAATAGGGATGGATTTTGCCCATGTCGAGTTCGGAGACGAGGTGTGTGGGGTAGATGTAGAAATTTTCTTCGGTCCCGTACCAACTTGTGGGGAGGGTATACGTGACGGGTTTGTATTCGCCGATGGTGATTTCGTCCCATTCTTCAAAACTGCCGTTGGGAACGATGTTGAGGGGTTTGCCCGTGGAGGAGGTGGCGGATTCCGGGACGCACGTGTGGGTTTCGGGGTCGCAAACGGGGTTGTCCTTGAGGCAGTCTGAGGAACGCAGGCATCGGTTGTGGGCGACGTCCACCGTGCAGGCCGCGGTGATGGGATCGCAGGCGCGGTATTCTGCGGAACATGTGACGCCTTCGCACCGGTCGCCTTCGACGCATTTGTGTGAAGCCGTGTCGCATTTTTGTCCGGTCGGGCAGGCCGCATGGGTGGCACAGCTTCCTTCGATGGATTCGCAACGATGTGTTGTGGTGTTGCAGGTTTCGATGTTGGCAGCGCATCCGAGCGTTTTATCGTTATTGACGCTGCAATACCCGTCGAGAGGCTTGCACGTGCCGATATATCCACCTTCGGGTTTGGGCGTTCCGTTGAGGGAACAGATTTCCCATGATTCGCACGTGACGCCGTTGCAGATGTTGTCGGCGGCAATACACGAAAGCGCGTCGACAGTGATCGAGGCGTTCGTGTCTGCGGAGGATTTTCGGAACCCGAGCAACGGCTGGACGCTTTTCGCCTCGGGCGAGATCGACATTTTAAATTCGATTTTCTGGTAGGAGGACGAACTCGAGAAAGTCTTGGTCTGCGCTGTCGTGTTTTCCGCGATTTCCTTGCCTTCCGCGTCCAGCGTTCTGAACCCGAGATTCAGCACGCCCTCGCCAAACGCCTGGATGGAGCAGTCGTATTTTCGGTTTCCGTCGATGAACGTGGGGTCCGGCAGATCGATGGGATCGCCCTCAAGACGTGCGATTTTTGTGCTGTCGTTTTGGAGTTCGGCTGCCGTGCTGCAATGACTGGATTTTTTGGATTTGACGACGTTTCCGCCGTTGGCATAGCTGTTGTCGACGAGCGTCCAGTTTTTGAGCGCCGATCCGTTCCAGTCCTCAAAACTCCAGTTGAGAATGATGTTGCCCTCGTCCTCAAAAGAACAATCGGCTTTGCAATAATGGGTCGAGGTGTCGCACTCGGCGACGCCATTGCAGTCGCAACCGATGTCCCCGTCGCCGCATCGGTTTTCGTAACATACGATTTTCCCAGTGACCGAACAGTACTGGTATTCGGGATCCCATGTCTTGCCTTTGCAATTGGCGTTTTGGCACGTATGGGTGGAGAGGTCGCAGTACTCGGGATAGGTATAGATTTCTGGGTCGCTTTTGCAATCGGTGTCGGCGAGGCATTTGTACTGTGGCCCGCCTTCGCACTCGCAGATGGCGGGATTGAGGGTGAATCCGGGATCACATGTCATGCCGTTGCACGGTTTTTTCTCTTTGCAGTCTCCCGTGTCTGGATCGCATGTCGACCCCGACGGGCACTGGACGTCTTTGCAAAGATCCGTGGAAATGGGGTCGCAGACGCCCGTGTTTGGATTGCATGTCGTATTGGCGGGGCATTCGGTGTTTTTGCACAGGTCCGTGTCATTGGAGGTACACAGACCCGTGCTTGGGTTGCACACGGTGCCGTCAGGACACGGATTTTCGGGGCATCGATTGGACGGCTCGGCCTCGCACACGCCCGTGGTCTCGTTACACACGGTGCCATGTGCGCACGGCGTTTGAGGGCATTTTTGCGAGTCCGGAACACACTGGCCGAGTTCCTCGCTGCACGTGCTTCCGGCGGGACACCGGATGTCTTCGCACGACGCGTGTTTTCCGCTGTCATCGCTGCAGCCAAATCCCATGACGCCAAGGGCGCATAGTGCGATGAAATGACGACGATTTTTTCCCATGATGTTCAGGCTCCTGATGTGCATTTCCTTCGGTATTTTCTTGCGGAAGTCATGCAAAAATAAACAAAATCCCTTAAACGGTTAGGCCTTTTCATGGCCTCTAGAGAAACTGCCGCGCCTTATATGGACAAAGTTTGGATCATTCAACCTCGGATTGCGGAATAATCAAGAAATGGTGCGGGGTTGCGTGTGTGTGCATGGTCTACATAGCGTGAAACATGCCCCCGTGGGTGGCGATTTTTCCGGCGAGTTCGAGTTCGAGCATCGTCTCGTCAAAGTCGGCCGGGGATGCCAGATGAAGTCGGAGAAGCTCCCGAGTGGTGGGTGAATCCTTCAGGGCCGCGAGGATTCTCCGGGCAGTGTCGTTTTGGGGTGTCTCCGATTGGGAACAGGGGGGATCGCCTGGGCACAGAAACGAAATGCTTTTCTGCAGACCTGTCCCTGGGTCTCCGAGAACGTCGAAATCGTCATATTGGCTCAGAATTTGTGCCTGTCCGGATTTGACCCATTCAAATCCGCCTTCGGTGAGTTCGTTGAACCCCTGAAGGGCCGCGACAAAGACGGGGCGTCCGAGCCGTCTTGCCGCCTGAGCGGTATAGAGCGCGCCGCTTTTGCGCCGGGCCTGGACGATGACGGTGGCCCGTGAAAGGGCGGCGATGATCTCATTTCTCACGGGAAAATTGCGCGCAATGGCGGCGATGTGATTGGGCATTCGGCTGACGATGGCACCGTGAACGGCGGCATACTCAAAAATATCGGCGTGTACGGACGGTTGGGCGGTATCGCAACCGCATGCGGAGACCACGATGGTGGGCTGACGTCGCGCCATGGCCTGTCGATGGGCGATTCCGTCGATCCCAAGCGCACCTCCGCTTGTCACGATAAATCCTCGCCGGATGACTTCATCGGCGATAAGCTGTGTCATGGGAATTGAGGCGTCGAGTGTCTGACGGCTTCCGACGATGGCCACCTGCGGCAGTCTGAGCAATTCCGGATTTCCGCGTATCGCGAGGACGGGCGGGCGGCGGGGGGCGTCCATCACGGAGCGGGGATATCCGGGATCCCCCGGCAAGACCAGGGTCGTTCCCCCGGACAGGTACTCCCTTTCCAGACGAATCCCTTCGTCGACAGCGGCCTCAAACGCAGGCAGTCTGACGCCCGTGGCGCGCTGCGTCCAAAAGTCCCGCAACTGCGTCTCCTCGCCGATGCCAATGAGCAAATCCAGCCATTTGGGGGTCAGTGCCATTGAGTGCCAGGCGCAGATGGCCAAAGCGCGCCGCATGGTGCTCGCATCCATCGCAGATCTCCTTGAGGTAAAACATCGTGTGAACGGGATCGAAAGCTCACCGTGTGCAGGGATGATTCCGTGTGGGGAGATTTGTGACAGATTTTTTTGATTTTTTTGTGTTGGGCCGCGCTATTCGTCTGCGACGAATACGCGCGGTCGCGCCGGCTATTTCGCCCTTCGGGCTCAATACGCCGCCGCTTTTTTTTGCGTGTGTGACGGAATGGTCTGGCGAGAGTCGACGGAGGTTTTGGTTCAGACATGCAGTGAACCCCGTGTCGGCAAAATGGACGATTCCCTATCGCACGTAGAAAACAAAAAAGGCACGAATTCCCGTGCCTTTGTAAGCGTACATCCGAACGATGATTATTGAGCGTCAGCGGGCTTGGTGTCGTCGGCCTTGGGGGCATCGGCGGCGGGCTGGGCATCGGCGGCGGGCTGGGCTTCGGCGGCAGCCTGCATCATGATGGTGAGGAATGCGGCACCAAACGTGAGCATGTTGGGGTCGTCCTTACACTTGACTGTGGCTTTGGCATAATCCGAATCTTCGCCCATGATCTGGCTGAATTTGTCAATTTCGGGTTTGAGCGCCTTGGCTTCCTCGGAGTTTTCATCGAGTTTGGCGAGGACGGGCATGGCGGCTAGGAGGTCGGCTTTTCCCTTTTCGAGGGCGGCGGTGAGATCAGTGGCCATTTTTTCGCAGTTGTTGCCGGCGCCTGTGGCGGCATCGCTGAGAGCCTGCATGACGTTGGTGGCTTTGTCGATGGCTTCTTTGTATGAAAGCGCAGGTTTTGCGTCGTCGGCCTTGGGGGCATCGGCGGCGGGTTTTGCGTCGTCGGCCTTGGGGGCATCGGCGGCGGGTTTTGCGTCGTCGGCCT
>CAMCLY010000118.1 GCA_945875805.1 uncultured Myxococcales bacterium
GGTTGGGGGTCTGGATTGTTTCTATTTATCCCCCTGGCCCCCCTCTCCCCTTGCGCGCGGGGCTGGGGGGGAGGGCGGGTTGGGGGGCGGTTTTTGTGTTTTGCCTGGTTGGGGGGGGGTGGATGAGGTCGTGATTTTGTTCGACACTATGTGTTTCTCATCGTTTTTCGATCACAAATGCCTTCCTATCGACTGACCATCTCAACTCGAGTCCGTTGTCAAAGGCGAGTTGACGGGCGGTGGCAAGCCCCAAACCGGTACCGTTGGATTTGGTGGTGTAGAAGGGTTCAAAGAGGTGATCGAGCGCTTCGGTAGGAATACCGGGCCCCGAGTCGGAGACAAAAATTTTGAGATTCTCGTGTGCGGAGACGACGATCGTGCCGGAACCTTCGGTGGCATCGCATGCGTTTTGCCACAACGTCATCAAAATCTGCCTGAACGAGGTTTCATCGGCCTCACAGGTCAGTTTTTCGTCGATATCGACGTCGAGGGTCATATTTCGGGCGCATGGAGATTCGAGAAAACGTGCGCGCTGGGATTCGACGATATCCTTAATTCCGAGCAAGACAGGCGCCAGCTTGGGACGTCTCGAAAACACGAGCACGTCGTTGAGCAGGCTGTTGAGGCGTGCGATTTCGCCGTTCATCATCTCATGAATCTGGCGTTGTTCCTCGGTTTGCGCGTCCATCTGGAGCATTTCGTTACAACCGCTGATGCACGCCAGGGGATTTCGTATTTCGTGCGCCACTTTGGCCGAAAACTCGCCCAGATGTTCGAGCCTCTGATGGCGCGAGCGTTCGAGATCGGCATGGTATTGAGCGGTCAAATCCGTGATCTGATAACCGACAAAATGCGCGGTCTGAACGTCTAGCGAGAACTGGGCGATGTGAAGGTATTTTTCACCGTGCAGGACGGTCCATTCGATGTCCTGTTGTGGCGCCTGTTCGGAGTCTCGCATGACGGGAGGCATTTGGGGCATGGATGCGCTCAACCGGACGGGCGCATTTCCATGAACAACGCTTTCGCTTTTGCGTTCGGGAATTAAGAGGGACTCGCCCAATAAGACACCGGCACTGGGATTGGAGTACATCACGCGGTGCGTCTGTGGATCGACGACGACGATGCCGATGGGAAGCGCGTTCAACATGAGGCCATAGATGCCCTTGAGGTGAGCAAATGCCTTGTCGACCTGAGCCAGGCTGTGACTGACATGGGCGTAGAGATGAGAGAGATACCCCGTCAAAAATCCCACACAGAATGCCGCCAATACGAGATAAAACAAGGAGTGTGGCGCCAGACGCGTTTCATACTGGACAAACGGAGAAAGCCACTCCCACCGGGGAAGAAAATAAAGGACGATCGACATGACGATCGACACGTTGACAGCCCCGACGATACCTCCCGTCCGTTGCAGCGTGATGCCGCCATAAAGCGGCACAATGAGAAACAGGTAAAGGAACGGGCTCGAACTCATCCCCGTCATCACGACGATAAATGCCGACAACAGGGAATCGTGCGCCATTCCGAGATACGTCACCAATTTGACGTGGCGATTTTTGCGAAGTGCAACACAGCTTATGATCGTAAATATAAATATCTCGACGATGCACCCGACCAGGAGCCACACCCCGAGCGTCATTTGAAACGAACGCGACCCCAACAAATACATCAGGCTATAGACGAGAACGAGCAGGGCGTATACCGTCCGAATGGCCGTGATAAACTTTAACGATGTATAAATCGAGGGGGCTTTTGAGGCTGTCTCACCGCCCGAAGATCCGTCCACGGATAACGTGGTTCCGGGTGACAACTCCGAATGCCGTGCTTTCAACGTGAGCCGGGGATCAGGACGAGGTGAAAACCATTTCCACAAACGCATGATCCCTCCTCCCCACAGACATCGAAGTATGCGCGCTCATTACAGGGAGCGCTTTCTTTTCGTGAACTGGCCTTTTTATCATTCCGACGGTTCGAGCGCATGACGCATGTCGGCGTTGGCATTGTCGATGGCCATGGTCAGCTCATAATCGTTGTTCATCGTCGCAAGATCGCGCGCATGTTCAAAGTAATGCTTTGCGAGGTCGTATTTTTTCAGACTGTACAAGGCATACCCGATTTCGTACTGAATGAGGCTTTCGCGCGTTTCGGAATCGGCAGAGGCGCGATCGTGCTCGAAGCCTGGGATGTTGCGATTAAACGGCAGCCGAATGAGCTTATCGACGAGTTTCTTGCCCTCATCAATTTTGTCCTGGGCAAAGAAAATGAGGGCGCGCACGCGCAACGCGGCTTCGGCTTCATCGGGAAATGTCTGCTCAAATTTATCGACAATGCCGACGGCCAGATCATACTCTTCGGTCTCGACATAATCGCGCACGAGGTCGAGATAGATATCTTCCAGACAAAGTTCTGGTGCGCGCTTGCGGGCCTTGATCAACCCAAGGGCTATCTCGCGAAACATGTCGTGCAGTCCATTTTTACTGCATGCTCGCGCGACCATCCACCTCTGGAGCGGGGCAAAGCGCTTCCACGATACCCCCTCGATGTTTTCGCGCGTATCGCTCATCAGCGAAACATAACGGCTATGTTCGGCCTCTGAGACGGTTGTCCAGTCATAATCCGGATTGAATCCGAGTTCCTCGTCAAAAGGCAATGCCGAAAGAGCAATGCGGCGATCCTCATTTTCGAGGTTGCGGATCATTGCAAGATCGCTTTCATCCTCTAAAAACTCGTCCTTCTCCTTTTCCTCGTCCTCGCCCTCGTTTTCCTCCTCGTCGTCGACCATGGTCTCCAACGGTTCTTCAAATTCGTTCTGAAAATCGATGTCGCTGTCGCTGTTCTGACTTTTCTTTTTCGCCATATATCCTATCCAAACAAAAAAAATTTCGCGACTTCCATCGAGTCGCGAAACAAAGAGCGTGTTTTCTACGTACCTATGTTTTTTTTGTCAACGCCCAAGCCCTGTCCCGTGCGTTGCCTCCGGCAAACTGCGGGACAGGGGCGAGGGAAGCCAGTCTTATTTGACCTGATAGATCTGGAATGAAGCACCGGGACCGAGATCCATCGACCCCTTTGACTCTTCCTCCCCGCTGAACAGGTTGATGACATTCGACGACCCGATCTGGCAACTGCCGCTCACCCCATCCTTGGCGATACCGACGACGACCGTTTCACCGCCGCCTTCGAGTTTGTAACACCAGATACTGTCGTTGTTGTTGCCACTGAGTTCCGAACGTTTGCCACGCGTCATCGCCGGGTGGGCCGCACGAATCTTGGCCAACGTCGAGACATAATCGAGTGTGATTTTCTGCTGTTCATTCAGTTCGTCACCAAATTCCATCATGCGACGGTTATCGGGGTCGTTGGAGCCTTCCATGCCGTATTCATCGCCATAATAGATAAGTGGAACGCCGGGATTCGTCAAAAGCATGGTCCACGCCTGTTTGAGGCGATAATGCGCGCCCCCATCGGAGACCTCGGGATTGTTCCCCCACTTCCCGGTGTTGTCCCCCTTGGCGACCGAAATGGCTCGCGCCACGTCATGGTTGCCCATGAACGTGCCCATCAGATCCGACTTAAACTGGTTCTGAGCGGCAAACGCCGACACGGCTCCACCCATGCTCCCCGAGGTCAGCACATTGCCCATCTGGAAATAAAGCGGGAAGTCAAACTGGGCGTGGAGCAGATCGTTGCCAATATATTTATTCAACAATCCGACATCGCCACTGAACGTTTCACCGACCATATAAAATGTAATCCCCGTGTTGGCAAAAAGCGAGTCGGTGGCCGAACGAAGATCCTTGATGAACTGGATGGCCATGTGCTTGACGGCATCGACGCGGAAACCGTCCACACCTGTTTCCTTGATGAGCCAGACGGCGTGTTCCACCATCAGCTTGCGCGCGTCGGCGTTGTTATAATTGATGTCGGGCAAATCCGCAGAGAACCAGCACGTTTCCGGGTTGTTGTCCCAGTTGTTATTATTATCGCATATTTCTTCATATTTTCCCGTCCCGTTAAACCAGTCCGGATGTTTTGAATATATGGGACTGTCTTTGTGGACGTGGTTGGCGGCAAAATCGACGAGCACGCGAATGCCGCGTTTATGACACGCATCGACCAGGGCCTGGAGCTCTTCCATCGTACCAAAGTGCGGCTCTATCGCCGTCAGGTTCACCCCCTTGGACTGCGCCGACGTGAACTCGGACTGATTGCTCGCCGTCATAAACGTCGTCACCGGCCAGTACGAATGGTAGGCCGAATAGCTGTGATCATCGCCATTGGTGCCGTAGCTGATGTCCTGCGTATTCATCGACACCGACGAAATCCACAGAGTATTGATGCCGAGACTCGTAAAATAGCCTTCCTCGACTTTCTTTTTGAGACCGGCGAAGTCGCCGCCGTACCAGTCGGCCGCGGAAGAATTGGAGGTCACCCCGGACTTGCGGTCGTTGGACGTATCGCCATTATAAAAACGATCGGTGAAGGCAAAGTACAACAGCGCATCGTGCCAGTCGAACGCCTTGTCCTCAACCCACACGGGCACGTACAGTTCCGACGTCTGCGATCCATTTTTTGCAATCACGCGATAATTATAACGGTTATTTTCGCTCACCGTGTCGGTGACCGTTGTGCCGTTATAAGACGCACTGCCGCTTCCGCCCTTGACTTCCGAAATCGACCAGCCCGATTCGAGCTGAACCGAAAATTCGATGTTTTTGCCACTCACCGAAGGCTTCCCGGCCAGATTGATCCCCTCATTGGACGTAATCACAGAATCGCCGCCACCGCCGCCGCCGCCACCACCGCCGCAGCTCAGGCTGCCTGAACGCGTCCCAATCGTCATCCCGCACGACGTAATCCGCGCAAACGCATTGCCATCCTGATCGTATTCGCTCGTCGTGGGCTCCGCCTGATAACTATTCTCGGCCCAGCCATTGATATAATATTTATATGTATAATCAGATCCTTCCGCCCATTCTACCGTGATCGAATGCGAACCGTCGCCATTCGACGTCATCTTGTACTCGGGATCCGCCTCTTTCCAATCATTAAATGAACCAATCAAATAAACATCAAAATTATCTACACCACACGCCCCCGTGTTCGACCATTCATTAAAATAATGAAACGTCGTCCGGCACTTTCCATCATCGGGATTATCACCAGGATCATCACCGGGATCCCCACTCCCATTCTTTACACAAACATTTTTATTATTTTTAGTATAACCATCCGCACAAAGGGTACACGAACGGTTCAAATCATACTTATAGCCTTCGTCGCACTGACACACATCATTGCGAAGCGATCCGTGACCACAGTCAAAACTGCTGATGGTGGAATCATCGCATCCCCAGACCAGGGACATACATATTAACAAGGTCGCCTTTTTCATCCTCGCTCTCCTCATCCTCGGGGCGCACCTTTACACCCCAAAAAATCGCAAAGAGTTTACACGATCCCCCCTCCAACTGCAAACGACTATCCCCAATTAAAACAATTTCTCCCCATTCCATAAGGAGACGCGCTTTTGCCTTCGGCAATACGCGCGCCCCGGGGCGGGCTATCTCGGGCTTCGCCCTCAATACGCCCGCCCTCCCGCCTTTGGCCCCGCCCACCCGCCCGAACCACATTTCCACTCACATTCATCCCATTTACCTCCCTTTGAACAAAGTGTTATACCCACTCCCCCCCCCCGCAGAGCCCCCCACGGTTCTGCCTCACCGGGATCCTTTGTCCCTTCCTCAAACTGGAGCCATTCATGAAAATACTGATGATCGCATCCGAAGCCGTTCCTTATGCCAAAACAGGGGGACTCGCCGACGTCGCCGGAGTCCTGCCCAAATTCCTGGCCAGGCTCGGACATGACGTCCGCGTCGTCATCCCGCTGTATGGGGCCATCGACCGGTGGAAATACCGACTCACCCCGATCCCGGGCGCACTCGGCGTATGGATGGGAGCCCTGGGCGAACTCTGGTGCGGTGTCCGTGAAGCAAGACTTCCAAACAGTGACGTCCCCATCTATTTTATTGAGTACGAACGTTTCTTTGCGCGGCAGGGGCTATACAACGAACCCGACGGTCAGGGGTTCCTCGACAACGACAACCGGTTCGTCTTTCTCTCGCGCGCCGCGCTTCAGCTGTGCAAAAAAATCGGCTTCTCCCCCGACGTCGTTCACTGCAACGACTGGCATACCGCGGCCGTCCCCGTCTTTCTCAACACCGTGTACGCCTCGGATCCCACCTTCCGCCACACCGCATCCCTGCTCACCATCCACAACATGGGCTACCAGGGGCGCTACTACTCGGGGCTCATGGATGTCCTCGACATCGGCTGGCAACATTTCAATCACCTCGAACTCGAATGGCAGGGCCAGGTCAATCTCCTCAAAGGCGGAATCTATCACGCAACCCTGTTTAACGCCGTCAGTCATGGCTATGCCGCAGAAATCCTCACCCCGGAGTTCGGACACGGACTTGAGGGCGTCGTGGCCGACCGGCGCGACGCCCTGAGGGGCGTCATCAACGGCATCGACTATGACGAATGGAATCCCGCCCACGACGCCTACATCACCGCCCCCTATCAGCGCGACGACATGTCCGGAAAAGCCGTGTGCAAACAGGCTCTCCAAAATGAACTCCATCTCGAACCGCGACCGGATCTGCCCCTGTTCGGACTCGTCGCCAGACTCGTCGATCAAAAAGGCATTCGCCTCCTGGCCGAGGTCTTTGAAACCCTCATGGCCTTTGAACTCCAGATGGTCGTCCTGGGAAGCGGCGAAGCATGGGCGCAAAACTTCTTTAACGAAATGGCCGCGCGTTACCCGGGAAAGTTCGCCTGCTACATCGGTTACCACAACGGACTCGCCCACCGCATCGAAGCCGGAAGCGATTTCTTCCTCATGCCGAGCGTCTTTGAGCCCTGCGGGCTCAACCAGCTCTACAGCCTGCGCTACGGAACCCTCCCCATCGTCCATGCGGTGGGCGGACTCAACGACACCGTCGAAAATTTCGACGAATACCGCCACTCCGGCACGGGGTTCAAATACCAGGACCAGACCCCACAGGCGCTCATCAATACCGTCGGGTGGGCCCTGAGCACCTGGTATCACCGCCCAGACGACATCGCCGGACTCCGCTATCGCGCCATGTCACAGGACTTCACCTGGCAGGCTTCTGCAGAACAATACGTCGACCTCTACCGCGAAGCCACATGGCGCAAAAACGGTCGTCCCGATACATGACATCGCTTGTCACCTTCCTCGCGCTCTGTTAAACTTTTACGTCCATGTTTCCGCTTTTGTTTACTTCCATACGAGGCAATGCGCCATGGCTAATCTTGAATTAGAAATTAAAGAAATCGAAGTCGAGTATATCGCCCCCCATGTCATGTCGGGAACCGGGCGCATCACGCTCCTCCTGACCGTCGTCAGGGGCGCACGCGGTCGAAAAAAACTTCTGGGCGAGGCTTTCGCGCGCACCATCTATCAACCGATTATCCATTTTAAGGTCTTTGACGAGGTCAGCGTCGAGTCGCTCTTTTCGAGATTCCTCCAGCAACTCGTGCACCGTGGGTACCGTCCCGTCCAGTACAGGGAGCTTGACCTCGACGATCACCTCTCCGCATGGAAACCTTGCGACCTCGACGCACTCGACAACACCGACCTCAAACGTGGCGAGGACGCCGGCGTCGAGTTCGGAGAAAGCTTCGAGGATTTTTAGATTCCCTCTGGTATTCAGCGGCAGAGGGGGTAGCGGCGTATGCGCGCAAGGCCGAAGGCCTGAGCACATAGACGCTCAGGGGGAGGCTTCCCCCTCCCAAAAAATCCTGCCTCCCAACATCATTCAAATGTCTTCGGGCATTTTCTCGATTTCAAGTCATTTCCAATGACACCGTGCGCATCCCATTGACGTTGACTCACCGGACGGCCCTTCGCCGCCCGGTTTCTTTTTGCCAGGACATCCAATCATGCACGATATTGCCATCCTTTTTGAGGACGATCATTTTCTCGTCGTCGACAAGCCTGCCGGCATTCCCACCCATTCGCCCGACGGCAAATCCATGGGACTCGTCGAACGTCTCGAAGCGCAACGCGGCGAACGGCTGGGCGTTCACCAACGGCTGGATGCCTCCACAAGCGGCGTCGTGGCTTTTTCGCGCTCGCCACAGGGGGCCACGCGGCTGGCCAAAGCCTTTGAACTGCGCACCGTCAAAAAGACTTACCGCGCCCTCGTATGCGGCAGTCCAGCCACGCCGGCCGGCGAATGGAATCACACGCTGCTCCATCAGGACGGCGTCACCGTCGAACATCCCAGAGGCAAACCCGCGCGAAGCCGTTACCGCACGGTCGCCAAAATCGGCCCTTTTACCCTTCTCGAACTCGACCTTCTCACGGGGGTGACGCATCAGCTCCGCGCCCAATGCGCCCTGGCCGGATGTCCCATTCTCGGAGACAGCCTGTATGGCGGCGGCGACATGGCGCCAAGACTGTGCCTCCACGCACAACGCCTGCTCATCACGTCAGAGCCCAATTTGCCCGCGTTCTGGGCACCCACGCCCTTCCTGCTCGACAAACCGCCACTTGCGGCCATCTTCAAAGCCCTGTGCGAGGGGGCCAAACAACGGCATGGCGAGTTCGGACAGGACGAGGCCATAAGACTGATGGCGCCACAGCATAGCGGGTTGCCAGAAATCGTCGTCGAAAAAATCGGAAAAGTCCTGCTGGTGCGACACCTCGAGCCCGAGACGACATCCCGATGGGATGTGCCTGCCATGCAGGTGTTCTTCAAGACGGCAAAACGCGAATTTGCGTGCCAGGAAGCGAGTCTGAGGATCCACGAATCGCCATCGCGGAATCATGCTTGCCGCGCGTTGCAGAAGGCGTTTGCCGACGTCCCTGCCCCGTTTGAAGCCCAGGAAAACGGCATACGCTACCACTTCGATCTCGGGGGCAATGCCACCGGACTTTACCTCGATCAGCGCGAAAACCGCGCTTGGATTGCCGCCCATGCACACGGACGGGTACTCAATCTGTTTGCCTATACCTGCGCGTTTTCTCTATGCGCGGCGCATAACCCCGACACAACATCAACCCTAAGCGTGGATTCCGCACCGGCCGCACTCAAACGCGGACGCGCCAACTTCGAGCTCAACCACATCGAACTCGACGGACACCGCTTTATCGTCGAAGACGCCATGAAATACCTCGCCAAATGTATCCAGAACGGAACGACATTCGATACCGTGATCTGCGATCCCCCCAGTTTTGGACGGTCGGGCAAAACCGTCTTCAGTCTGGAAGACGAATATCCGCGGCTTCTGGAAATGTGCGTTCACGTGACAGCACCAGGCGCCGTCCTGCTCTTTTCGATAAACCACCGAAAAATACGCCTGACAAAACTCCGCGCGGCATGGAAAGACGCCTTGCGCAAAACACAGCGTACACCGCAAAACGTCGACATTTTTGTCAACGACGACGCCCCGTCCGACCTCCTGAGCGTCGGCACCGATCTCAAAACGATACGAGCTAGTTTTTAGGTTTTGGTGTTTTTTGTGGGGGGACAAAGTCCCCCACGCCCCCCGAATTGGGG
>CAMCLY010000119.1 GCA_945875805.1 uncultured Myxococcales bacterium
TTTTTTATGAAGCATGCTCCCCTCTCCCCATGGGAGAGGGGCCGGGGGTGAGGTTGGGTTTTGGTGAGGGCTTGGGGCGTTGTGAAAGATGAAATGCGAATGCGCCTGCGCGCCATTGGCGCGTGAGCGCATTCGCATTTCGTGGGGGGGGGGAGGGGACGGTGTCCCCCACAAAAAGATCGCCCAAAAAAGGCGTGGTTGTGCTAGAGAGCGCGTTCCAATTCGGCGCGTTTGGCGCCGGAGCACGGGGAATCCCGTAAACTTCAAGGAACAGGTGTCACATTATGACGGACGAACTTCATACCGACGAACTCCATTTGTCGCATGATTTGAATCAGGAAGACGGCTCGAAAGTTTATACGGCAGACTCGATCCAGGTGCTGGAGGGGCTGGAGGCGGTGCGCAAGCGCCCCGGGATGTATATCGGGAATGTCAATGATTTGTCTGGACTTCATCAGCTTGTGTATGAAGTGGTGGATAATGCGATTGATGAAGCGTTGGCTGGATATTGCAACGAAATCATCGTGACGATTCATGAAGATAATGCAGTCTCGGTGCGTGATAACGGTCGCGGCATTCCGACGGAGATCCATAAAAAAGAGGGCGTGTCTGCGGCCGAGGTCATCATGACGGTCCTCCATGCCGGCGGCAAGTTTGACAACAATTCGTATAAGGTCTCTGGCGGGCTTCATGGGGTGGGCGTTTCGTGCGTCAATGCGCTGAGCAAGCATCTGGCGCTGGACATCTATCGCAACGGCCGCCATTACCATCAGGAATATGCGTATGGAAAGCCGCAGTTTCCGCTCCGCGACGAAGGGCCGACGCATGAGTCCGGGACGTCGGTGTACTGGATGGCGGACGATTCCATTTTTACGGTGACGGAGTACGATTATGACGGGCTTTCCCAGCGCCTGCGCGAACTTTCGTATCTGAACTCCGGGGTGCGCATTGTCCTTAACGACGAGCGATCGGATCGGCATGAGGTGTTCCATTTTGAAGGTGGCCTGTGCAGTTTTGTCGAGTACCTGACGACGGGCAAGGAACCCATTCACACCCCGCCTGTCCACATCGTCCGCACCACCGAAGACGACGGCGTGACGGTGGAGCTTGCGCTTCAATGGACGCAGGCCTATCAGGAAGTGTTGCTCTGTTTTGCCAACAACATCCGGAATCGCGACGGCGGTACCCATGAAACGGCGTTCAAAACCGCGCTGACGCGAGTCGTCAATCAGTACGCGGCGCAGGAAAATCTGTTGAAGAATTTCAAGGGGCAGATCAACGGCGAGGACATCCGCGAGGGGCTCGTGGCGCTCATCAGTGTGAAACTGCCCAATCCGACGTTTTCCAATCAGACCAAGGACAAGCTTCTGAACAACAATATCACGGCGCCGGTGGCGCAGGCGGTGACGCAGGGGATCAGCGAGTGGCTGCTGGAGTCGCCGAACGAAGCCAAGGCGATCGTCGAAAAAACGATCCGTTCCGCACAGGCGCGCGAGGCCGCGCGCAATGCGCGGGAGAGGGTGTTGCGCAAAAGCGCGCTCGATTCGTTTTCCCTGCCCGGCAAGCTGATGGATTGCAACAGCCGCAACCCCAGCGAATGCGAGCTGTTTCTGGTCGAGGGGGACTCCGCAGGCGGCACGGCCAAAGCCGGACGCAACAACCTGACCCAGGCCATCCTCCCGTTGCGCGGTAAAATCCTCAACGTCGAAAAGACGCGGCTTGAAAAGATCATCGATTCCCAGACGATCAACATCATTTTTGCGGCGCTCGGGACGGGCATCGGCGAGGATTTCAAGATCGAGAAACTGCGATATCATCGCATCATTATCATGACGGACGCCGACGTCGACGGCTCACACATCCGCACGTTGCTTCTGGCCTTCTTTTTCCGCCAAATGCCGCAGCTCATTCTGGGCGGGCATGTCTATTGTGCCCAGCCGCCGCTGTTCAAGGTCGAGAAAGCCGGCAAGAGCCGGTATCTCAAGGACGAAGGCGCCCTTGATGACTATCTTTTGGACTGTGCCGTGCGATCCGGATATGTGGTGGCGCAGGACGGGACTGAGATTCGCGACGAAGCCCTTGGGGCGCTTTTCCACGACGTTCTGTTTTACGACCATCACCTGCCGCGCGTCGCGGGCGATTCGGATTCGCGCATCGTGGACATGATCATCAAGGAAGTCCCCCTGACGGACGACGACTTTTCTTCCGAATCTGCCCTCCGAACTCGCCTTGAGGATCTCAACGAACGCCTCAACCGCCGCTATATCGACACGATTTTTACGCTTCCCGAGATTGTCATGGGGGCCGACGGGCATTTCTGTGCGCAGTACGAAACGCGTCAGTGCAGCACGCTCAAGCGTACGCCGCTGAACCTTGAGTTCCTGCATGGGACGGGCTTCCAGAAGTTGCAGCGCACGTATCGCCATGTCTGCGAGGTGCTCGGGTCGGAGTTCCATTATTACATGGACGCCACGCGTGCGCCCAGGGTTCTCACGGATATCGAGTCGTTGCTGGCCGCTGCCATGGAAAATGGCCGTTCTGGGCACAAAATCCAGCGTTACAAGGGTCTTGGCGAGATGAATCACAGCCAGCTGTGGGAAACGACGATGGATCCCGAGCGCCGGGTGCTCAAGCAGGTCCGCGTGTCGGACGCGATCAAGGCCGACCGCGTGTGTACGCTTCTGATGGGCGATGAGGTGGAGCCGCGCCGCAATTTTATCGTCGAAAATGCGCAAAAAGTGAGAAATCTTGATATTTGATGTGGTGCGCGACTTCCCCTTGGCAGGGAAATTCGCGCCTGTCTGGGTCGGGCTATCCCCCGTCCGGGGGATACGCCCTTTTGGCCGGCGGCTATCCGCATGACGCGGATACGCCGCCGGCGGCGCGTTGCGCCGTGGGTTTGGTGCGGCAACCCAGAACTTTGACGCGGGAACGTGGGTGGGGGATAATAGGCGTGTTCGCGTGGCGATGCAGGCGTGTCGTGTGGAGTGCAATGGAGGGCCAGAATGACAGCCAGTGAAAAACGAGCGTGTCCGGGGTGGATGTCGAATCCGAAGCGTTTTCATCTTCTCGGCGTATGCGGGACGGGAATGGGGGCGCTTGGGGTGTTGCTCTGTCAGAAGGGGTATGTGGTCAGCGGGTCGGATACCGGATTTTACCCTCCGATGAGCGACATTCTTGCGCGCAGTGGGATTCGCACGATGTCGGGGTGGGATGCGTCCCATCTGGACGGGCTCGATCCGCAGGATACGGTGGTGGTGGTGGGAAATGTCTGCCGGCGCACGAACGAGGAGTGTGCGGCGGCGATGGCGCGCGGTTTTTTGACGCTTTCGCAGCCCGAGACGCTGTATCACTATTTTCTTTCTCAGAGCCGCCGCCGTCTGGTGGTGAGCGGAACGCATGGCAAGACGACGACGTCGTCGCTTCTGGCGTCGGTGCTGGAGTCGGCGGGGCGTTCGCCCTCGGTGTTTGTGGGCGGCGAGGTCATGGCGTATCGTTGCGGCGCGCATCTCGGGGCGGGTGAGGATTTTGTGGTTGAGGGCGATGAGTACGACACGGCCTGGTTCGACAAGGTGCCGAAGTTCTGGCACTATGCCCCGACGCATCTGTGCATCAACAATATCGAGTTTGATCACGCCGATATTTATGCTGACGTGGAGGAAATCGTCGGGGTGTTTGAGAAGCTCGTGCGCGACATGGGGCCGGACGGGGTGGTGTGCTACAATGCCGACGATGCACGCGTGTGCCGCGTGGTGTCTGGCGCGCCGTGTTCGAGTCACGGGGTGAGTCTTGAGGGGCGCGCGGGGGCGGAATTTTATGGCGAGAATGTCGCGTTTTGTGATGGCGGGGTGAGTCTTGACGTCCGGCGCGGCGGAGAGGTGATTGCGCACATCGTGTCTCCGCTGACGGGGCGTCATAATGCGTACAATCTGACGTGCGCGGCGGTGATGGCGCATTTGGCGGAGGTGCCGCGCGAGGCGATTGAGGCGGGGCTTGCGCATTATCTTGGCGTGCGCAAGCGGCAGGAGGTCGTCGGGGTGGCGCGCGGGGTGACGGTGTATGACGATTTTGCGCATCATCCGACGGCCGTCCGCGAGACGGTCTCGGCGATTCGCGCGCGCCACCCCGGGCATCGCATCTGGGGGGTGTTCGAGATGAAGAGCAACACCTCACGGCGTGCGATTTTCCAGAAAGATTATCCGGAAGCGCTGGCGTTGTGTGACGCGGTCATTTTGAGCGCGCCGTGGAAAAAAGACGATCTCCCTCCGGAAATGCTCATCGATATTCCAAAAATCGTCGAAGATCTGAACGCGCGCGGCGTGGATGCCCGCATGATAGCCGATGTCGACGACATCGTGTCGTATCTGGCGGGAGCCTGTCGTGAGGGGGACGTTGTCCTCGGAATGAGCGGCAGCGCGTTTGGCGGGCTTCATCACAGACTTGTGGACGCTTTGAATCGCCGGGGGGAATAGGGGCATGGGTGTGGAAGGAACGCAATACGAGATCCTCAATCGCGTCGACGTCGGCGGAATGGCAGAGATATTCCGGGCGCGCAATCTCGACACGGGCGAGATGATGGCGATCAAACGGATATTGCCGTCGCTGGTGGGTCAGTCGGATTTTGTGAGCATGTTTGTCGACGAGGCGGCAGTCTGTCTTGAGCTCCGTCATCCGAACATCGTGCGCGTCGATCAGATAGGTCAGATGGATGGCGCCCTGTTCATGTCGATGGAGTATGTCGAGGGGACGAATCTTCGCGAGGTGCTGAGTTTTGCCAACCAGCATCATTTTTTTCTTCCGATTCACGAGGCGGTCCGGATTGCCATCTGTGTGCTGGAGGGGCTTGCGTATGCGCATGACTGCCGTGATTCGCGGGGTGAGCCTCTTCATCTGATTCATCGGGATGTGAGCCCGCCCAACATATTGCTTGGCTATAACGGGGATGTGAAGATCACGGATTTTGGGCTGGTGAAATCGAAGGCACAGATTTCGCGGACGGTGCCTGGTCTTATCAAGGGGAAATTCAGCTATTTGTCGCCGGAGGCGGCGTATGGCGAGAGCATTGATGCCCGTAGCGACATTTACGCGGTGGGGATTATTTTGTGGGAGATGCTGACGTCCCAGCCGCTGTTTGTCGATCCTGTGGAGATGAAGATATTGGATCTGGTACGCAAATCGGTGATACCGTCGATCCGTGCGATTCATTCAGACGTTCCGGAGGCGCTGGAGCAGATTGTCCGCAAGGGTCTGGCCCGGGATCGGGAGAAGCGGTATCAGACGGCGCAGGCGTTTGCGCAGGATTTGCGTGCGTTTTTGAATGATCTTGGCAATCCGCCGAGTGAGCTTGGCAAACTGGTGCTGAAGATCAAGCCGCGCGTGGCGGAGGAGGATGTGGAGGAAGGCTCGGAGACGGCGGCCGAAGGGGCGCGCGCCAGCGATGACGACGTGCAGCCGCATACCAAGAGTGCGCTGATTCCGTTTGAAGCCCTGCGACGGGCGGCGGAGGCTGGTCAATCGAAGTCCGGGGAAGTGGGGGACGGGCGTGCGGTAGGAGCATGTGCGGAGTCTGGGAAAGGTGAGTCCGGTGCGTCTGGCGGAGCTGTTGGAACCGCATCGTCTGGGGATGTGCAGAAAGAGGCGTCCAGACCGGGAATCCTTGTGATTTTGGGCATCATTTTTTTGGTGCTGGCGCTTGGGGTTGCGGCATTTTTGTTTGTGGGTAGGGTGTGATGTTGCCGTTTCAGCGGGATATTCATCCTCGGTGTCTTGAAATTCTGACCGAGCATTCCCGGTGTGTGTGGCGCAAGGCGGAGGCGTTGGCGCGTGCGAGCCGGTATGCGGATGCGGTGGATTATGAATTTTTGCGTGAGGCGTCGATGCTTCACGATTATGGGATTGTCGGGGTGGATGCGCCGGGCATCTATTGTTTTGGGACGGCGCCGTATTTGTGTCATGGGGTGCTTGGCGCGCGCCATCTTCGGGAGGTGGACGGGGTGAGGTATGCTCGCCATGCGCGCGTGTGTGAGGTACACATAGGGACGGGCCTGACGTCGGAGGACGTGGTGCGTGGTGGGCTTCCGCTTGAGGTGCGGGATTATCTTCCCGAGACGCTTGAGGAGAAACTGATCACGTATGCGGATAATTTTTTTAGCAAGAATCCTGCGTCGTTGTGTGAGGAGAAGCCCTGGGCACGCGTATGCGAGTCGATAGGGCGTCATGGCGAGGGTGCGCTTGAACGTTTGAGGGTGTTGCGCGGACTGTTTGAGGGTACGTGCTGAATCCGTATGTTGTGGGCGCGCCGTATGGCCATTGGGCATAGGCGCGCGGGAATGGACGCCGAGCGTATCCGCGTGAGCGGATAGCGAGGCGCAAGCCGTATGCGCGGGAGCGCATAGGCGCAGGCACGGGAGGACGGGAGTGCGGGAGTGCGGGAGTGCGGGAGCTATGATCGAAATGTCGCAATTTTGACGTTCATGGGGTTGACATAGGCGAATACGACATTAAACTGCGTGTCCCGGTTTTGGGGTATGGCGGATGCGGGATGGGAGAACGGGCGCGAATGATTGAAGAATCTGTGATTAGGGAGGTCATAGAGCGGACAGATATCGTGCGTCTTGTGGGGGAATATGTTCCGCTGAAGCGACGTAGCGGTCGATTTTGGGGATGCTGTCCGTTTCACAAGGAGAAGACGGCGAGTTTTTCGGTGAATCCGGAACGTGGGGCGTATTACTGTTTTGGCTGTCACAAGGGCGGTCATGCGGTGAATTTTTTGATGGAGATGGAGGGGTGTTCGTTTCCGGAGGCGGTGGAGCAGCTTGCGGATCGTCTTGGCGTTGAGGTGCGTCGGACGGAGGGGGTTCGAGAGGAGAGCCGAGCGACGAAGCGTGCCCGGGAGCAGTCGTATTATGCGGTAAACCGTGCGGCGCAGGCTTTTTTTGTGCGAAGTTTTGAGGGTTCTTTGGGGTCGGCGTGCCGGGATTATGCGAAGCGTCGCCGTCTTTCGGAGGATTCGGTGAAGGCGTTTGGTCTTGGGTATGCGCCGGAGTCGTGGGACGGAGTGGTGGAGTTTCTGAAGGCGTCCGGGGTGTCGCTGGAGGATGCGCGCGCGCTTGGGATAGTGGCCTCTCGGGAGAGCGGTGGATATTATGCGAGGTTTCGCAACCGGTTTATGTTTCCGGTGATGAATGTCCGTGGCGAGGTGGTGGCGTTTAGTGGTCGCACCCTGGATCAGAACGAGACGGCGAAATACATCAACAGTCCGGAAAGTCCGATATATACGAAGGGCGAGCATTTATTTGGGCTTTATCAGGCGAAAGATCACATACGTCGTGAGAAGTGCGCGATACTTGTGGAGGGCAACGTCGATGCGGTGATGATGCACGCGCATGGATTTTGTCATACGGTGGCGTCGCTTGGGACGGCGCTGACGGCGAAGCAGGCGGGGCTTTTGTTTCGTCATACGCGCGTGGTGTATGTGATGTATGACGGGGACGAGGCGGGTCAGAATGCGATGATGAAAGCGTTGCCGCTTCTTCTGGCGCATGAGTTTGAGGGTCTTTATGCGGTGGAGCTTCCACCGGAACCGCATGATCCGGATGAATATCTGAAAGTGTACGGGGTGGATGGGATGTCGGAGCTGATATCCCATGCCAAGCCGCTCGGGATGTGGTGTGTGGAGCGCAAATGTCGTCAGATTCTTTCGTATCCTCCGGAACTGCGGAAGAAGGCGTTTGGCGAACTTGGTGAACTTCTTTTGGAGTTTCCGGACAGGTTTGCGCAGCGCCATTATCTCGAGGAATCGGCGCGTTTTCTTGGCAATGTCGATGTGGGCCGTCTTGCGGCGGAGGTGGGGGTATCGGCAGATTTTCCGCGCGCGCAGACGACCGTGTCGTCTTCGGAAGTCGGAATGCCGGCGCGTCTGAATGCGATTGAGTGCATAGCGGTGCAGATGGTGCTGATGTCGGAGGGGCGTTATGAGTCATTTTGGGATCAGCGTTGCATCGATTTGATCCAGAGCAGCGGTCTTCGCACGTTATTGCAGGAATACGATGCGCTTGAGGACAAGTCGGAGTACGGGGTGGAGACGGGGCTTAGCGAGGGTTCGCTTCGTCTTTACCATCAGTTGGTGTGTGGGCGGTTTGATGTTCCCCGTGAGGAGTCGGATGCCGAGGTCTGGTATCAGGGGGCGCTGTCGAGTCTTCTTTGTGACTGGGCCAAGCGCGAGCACGTCCAGGTTGCCTACGAGATAGCGCATTGTGTGGAGCATCAGGAACTTGAGATGCTGGACTCGCTGTTGGAGCGGGACAAGGCGCTTTTGGATTTGATGGAAAAGTCGTACAGGGAGCGCGGTCTCAAGAAGATGAAACGCGCGTGAAGGTTTGGTTTTTGTTCATCCGGGCTGGGTCGAGGTTTGTCTTGCACGTCGTTAGGGCATAAGGGTGTGCGGCATTTCGGCCTGGCCTGTGTAGAAATATGATTGGAATGCCACAAGGCCATAAGAGAGAGACGGATGTCGGATAAGAAAGAAAATGTTCGCATGCTCATTGAAGCGGGCAAGGCGCGGGGTTATTTGACGTATGATGAAGTGCATCAGATATTGCCACAGGATGTGTTGTCAGGACCTGGGGTGGATGAGATATTTGATGAGGTGGAGTCGAGCGGTATTCGGATTGTGAATGCGTCCGAGGTGGCGCATCTGTCGCAGAACCCGTCCACCGAGCTTGGGAGCGAATCGAGAGCGTCGGCCACAGCTGAACTGTCGTCGGCAGGCGAAGCCGAAATCTCTGCAAAAGCCGAAATCATGACGGCCGAATCCGGGGCCAAAAAGACGTCCAAATCGAAAAAAAATGCGGCCGGAAAAGAAGGCGGGACGGAGGAAGCGAAGGCGTCGAAGCCGAAGTCTAAGAAAGCGTCCAGGACGGCCAAAACAGAAGAAGTGGGTGCCGCGGCGGGCGAAGCGGTGGCGGCGGTGGCCGAGGCAGACGTTGATAATGTTGCGGCGGCCGAAAACCGTGCACTGTCCGGGGTGACGGAAAACGCGTCAAAACCTGCCCGAAAGACGTCAAAAACTCCAAAGTCGGAACAACCGATAGAAGTGGTGGCGCCGTCGGAAGTGGCCGAGGCTTCCGGGGCGGCGGTTTCGGCCGGGACCTCGGTAAAGGGCGAAACGCCGTCCAAAACCAAGAAGTCGTCGAAGTCGTCGAAGTCGTCGAAATCCAAAGCGTCGAAAGCGGAAACGGCGGAAGGGGTCGGCACGGCGGAAACGCAGGATGCGGAGAAGGTGGCCGAGGTGGCGGCTGCGGCTGAGGTGCTGGTGAAGGAGGAGACGCCGTCTAAACCCAAGAAGTCGTCGAAGTCGTCGAAATCCAAAGCGTCGAAAGCGGAAACGGCGGAAACGGCGGAAGGTGTCGGCACGGCGGAAACGCAGGATGCGGAGAAGGCGGCCGAGGCGGCTGTTTCGGCCGATGTGCCGGTTGTGGCCGATGTGCCGGTTGTGGCCGATGTGCCGGTTGTGGCCGATGTGCCGGTTGTGGCCGA
>CAMCLY010000120.1 GCA_945875805.1 uncultured Myxococcales bacterium
GAATTGCGAAAGGGCCGTGCGGCATTGCCGCGCGGCCCTTTCGCAATTCGGGGGGCGTGGGGGGACTGGTCCCCCCACAAAAAAAACACTAGTCGGCACAATGAGAGGCGGTTTTGGGGCCAAAATAGAGGTCGTCGTAAAACACGTCACCGCGGGCAGGTATGGCGGATTTGTGCAAGTCGTAGCGCCCCTCAAAGAGAATGCGGAGCTTTGCGCCTGCGGCCGGGGTATAATTCCAGGACTGCATAAAATCGCGGCGAGGATTGACCTGGAATCGCGTCCACTGACCGATTTTGGGCGATTCGGAACGCTCGACAAACAGGTACTGGGCGTTGCTGATGGAAAGCGGCGGGGTGCTGCTTCCAGAAATGACGTATCTCAACTGGGCATCGCCGCGTTTGTCTCCGAGGGGGTGGGTCAAGTCGATGACGACGAGCTGGAGGTATTGTTTCCAGTCTTCGTGGACCCAATTTTCGACGTAATAATACCCTTCGATGCATTCGGGGATATCGCCCTGGAGGGTGATTTCCTGAACGCCTCCCCATACGATGGTGGAGCGTTTGGCGTCCGAAAGAATGGGCAGGTGGAGGGCATGCTGTCCCGATCGGACGCGCGAAGAGGAGAGCTTGTAAGGGGCCCATCCCTTGGACCAGTCAAGCCACGTCCAGGCATCAAGCCCGGACTCAAAGCCAGGGTTTGCAATGAGATTTTGAGCATCCGGCGCAGGCACAGGGAGGGGCGCCTGTACGGGGTCTGCGGTCTCCTGGCTGACCGGCTTGGGCTGACATCCCAGGAACAGGCATGACAAAAACAACAACGCACACACGTGCGCATGGTGAATCATGGCTATTTTGTCCTCAGACAGAGCGCCTCAAGACGCCACGCGCGGTGATCGCGCTGCATCGAAGGCTGGGTGGAGAGCCATTTGAGGTAGTGGCTCAAATGCCAAAGTTCCGTATCGTTGGGGTCTCCGCGCCATGTGCGCACGAGGATGCCGTTGAGCGGACACTTGGTAAACATGGCAGGCGTGTTGTCCAAAATGACGATCTGGGTCAAATCTTCGGTGATCTGTCGAAGGGGCTTTTCGTAAGGCTCCCCGGAAGTTTCACCCTCAATTTTCTTGCAAAAACTTCGTCCCCAGAGGGTGACACCGGGCACGTCAAAGCACGACCAGACGCTTTCCAAATAGGACTGAAGTCCGGTAGACCAGACGGTGACTTCAAACCGTTTGCTGACGTATTCGACAAACGTCTTCGCCCCAGGTCTTAACATCGTGTAGAAGGTCGAACCACTCGCGTGGAGTTCGATACAACTTGGGCTTATCGCTTCCATTGAGGAATAGACGAGGGATTCATCCAAATCGAGAACGAGCTTTTTCATGTCTACACTCCTTCACCCCGATAGCCGCCCGGGCGGCGGCTTTTTTTCACGGCACGCCCAAAAGGTCAATCGGCAAACACATGTCCTGTGGCTGATGTGGGCGGTTTCACTTTTCTTTTTGTCTCCGGCCTATGCCGACGATGTTCGACCTTTGCCGTCCCTCATCTCGGAATCCTCGTTGCGCCTGACCACCGGGACTCGCCTACGCTATGAAGCATACGCCATCCCGTCTGCGTTTCGTTCGCCTGTGCGCGAGGATTACGCCGTGGCGATTCAAGACATCTGGGAGGGCGGGGCGATATTCGAATATACGATCGACCAAAGCGTGCTTGGGCAGACGCGCGGAACTCAGGTGCTGACGTCGCTGGACACATGCGATCGGCTCGACCCGTGGTGGGGGGCACAATCCGAATTTGACGACCGATGCGAATTGTGGTTCTCCCGTGAGGCCATGCGGGATCTCTCGACGACAGGCACCGGATATTTTGTGGTGGATTCGGAATTTCGCAAAGACTCGGTGGTGCGATGGGAACGCGTCGAATCCGTCCAGTTTTTGTGTCGAGTGGGCGGACGTCCGGTTCTTTTGCCTGCGCTTCGCCTCAAATCGTCGCGAGGCGACGAGGCCGTCGTGCTTGATGACCTCCAGAATCCCCTCGTTCTCGGCATCCGTTCGACGTATTTTTCGTGGAATCTGCGGTCTGTCGAATAATCAGAGAAATCTCCCCACGCCCAACTTTCCACGCCCAACTTTCCACGCCCCACGCCTGCTTTAGTAAGGATTTTTACGAATCTGGCTCGAAGTTTGCTGGTTTACGTCGCGCTTATCCCAAGGACATGAGGAAATACGGGTTTACCCCGAACCGAATGTCCCTCTTTTTTGTCATCACGTCACCTTTTTGGGAGGAAATATGAAACGCGTATTGTCCGTCGTCATTTTGGGAAGTCTTTTAGGTATGGTCGCATGCGATGATGGTGGAAACTCCACGCGTTATTGCGATGCCGGTTTTATCGATGGCTGTGAAAATGGGGTTTACCTCATTTGTGAACGCACCAAGGCCGACGAACGGGGTCGCGTGGTGGCCAAAGAGACGTTTGAATATCTCGGCATGAGTTATTCGTGCAACGACAAGGACGAACTCGTTCCCTCCGGCTGTACGTGCAAAGATGGGGTCATCGTCAACGACCACGACGTCGAACTCGGGACTTCTTTTTGTGGCTATGGCGATCTGGTGTATTCGTGCAGCGGCACAGAAATCGTCGCCAACAAGTCGTATTGTGTGGACAACGCCATCGTGTCATGCCGTGCAGACGGCACCGCCACGAAAGACCTCTGCGAAAGCGGGTTTGCCTGTATCGAATACGAACGCGGCGACAATGTGTATGCGGGATGCTTCAAGTCCTCGGAAGTCACCGATGGGTGCGAGAAGGGCACAACAGCCTATGGCGCATGCAGCTCGGCAAACGTCCTGACGTTCTGCACGCACAAAGATCCGGCCAAGGGCAAAACCATTCAGCTCGATTGTCCGCAGATGGGCAGTGTGTGTGTGCTCGTCGAAAACAATTACGGTTATGATTGCGCCCACTCGTGCAGCACCGACAACATGACGACCGATCGCGGGTATTGCAAAGACAACGTCCTGTATGCCTGTGCCGAAGATGACTCGGTTTATACCGAAGACTGCAGCAAGAGCCAGAAGACGTGTCAGTTCAACGCGGATCTCATCACCCCGATCTTTGATTGCCTGTAAGTTTTGAGATTTTCATAGAAATACGTACAATCCCCGGACTTTCGACAGCCTTGGGGCGAGGCGCAAAGCGCCTCGCCCCTTTATTTTTAGCCGGATATGACGTGAACAGCATGAAAGATCCGGACATGACGTGCCGTTTTGATTTTTGAGCATTCTGGAGGTGATTATGCGTTGGGCCGTGGTGATGGCAGGTGGCAATGGGACGCGATTCTGGCCGTTGAGCAATCCGTCCCATCCAAAACAGTTTCTCACACTTCTTGGGGCGGCCTCCCCGGCCAAAAGTTGCCTGGACCGCCTCGCGCGCGTCGTCGATCATTCCCGGATTCTCATTGTATCCTCGACGTGTCACCGGCAGGCTCTTGCCCAGGCGTTGCCTGATTTTCCCGAAGACCAGGTGTTGTGGGAACCGGCAGGACGCAACACAGCCCCCTGTATTGCCTGGGCGTGTGAAACGATTCTGGCGCGCGATCCGGAAGCCCTCATCGGGGTATTCCCTTCGGATCATGCGATATCGGATGTCGAGGCGTTTGCCAAAAGTCTGGAGCGCGCCTTCGAAGCAGCGCCCGGTCGCATCGTTCTTTTTGGCATTGAACCCACACGCCCCGAAACGGGCTATGGCTACATCGAAGAAGGCGCGCTCCTGTCCGAGAACCTCCACACGGTCGCGTCATTCCTCGAAAAACCCGATCTCGAAACGGCACAATCCTACCTCGCGGCCGGGCGCTATCTCTGGAATAGCGGCATGTTCATCTTTGATGCACGCACCATGCACGGGGAACTCACTCGCCATGTGCCTCAAATCATGGACATCATCAGAGGCATCGTCGATCACCCCGAAACCCTGGACACGGAGTTTAAGAAACTCCTTTCGATCAGCATTGACTATGCGGTGATGGAACACACGGATTGCGCGGTCGTGATGCGGGCGTCTTTTCCGTGGGACGATTTGGGAACATGGGACTCGGTGTCTCGCTATTTTCCGAACGATAAGGACGAGAACGCGTCCCACGGGGATGTGACGATGCTCGATTGTCGCAAGACATTTGCGTATGCGGGCGACGCGCGCCCGATCGCCGTGCTTGGGCTCGAAAACGTCATCGTCGTCTCGACGCCTGACGCCACGCTCGTCATGGATGCCTCGCGGGCGCAGGATGTGCGCAAAATTGTCGAGGCGCGTCAAACATCACGCGATGAAAAATGCCCTGACTAAAAAAGGGCACGTAAGCGCCTGTCATTTGCGCACTTTGAGTTTTTGCCCGGGTCGCAAGGTGGCTCCGGCCTTGAGTTTGTTGAGTTTGAGCAGTGTATCGACGGAAATGCCGAATTTTTTGGCAATTTTGGACAGCGAGTCCCCCTTGACGACGGTGTAGGTGGAGGCGCGTCGTGTCGAGGAGGATTGCGCCGTTTTGACGTTGGATTTTCGTTTGGCGTCGAGGAGTTCCCAGTGTTCGTCGGATCCGCGCACGACGACGCGCAGCTGATCTTCGCGCCAGATTCTGACGTCTTTGGGTTCGGGGACATCGTCGACAAAGACCTGGAGCATCATTTTTGGCCGGAGTTTGGCCCAGACGTCGAGTTCGTTCCACATCGCGAGTTGTGCCGCGGTCAGGCCGAAAGCGCGCGCGATGTCGCGCAAGGTGTCGCCTTTCTGGGTTTCGTAAAACACGCGTTTTTTGAATGCGAATTTTTCGGGAGAAATGAGCGCGAGGCGCTTGTCTTCGTCTTTGGGAGGGGCAGGTTCGGCGCGCCTGCTGCCGTTGGGAACGAGGAGTTCTGAGCCGTATTCGACGGTTTCTTTGGCGCCGATGCCATTGAGATTTCTCAACACGCGCCCGGGCACGCCTATCGTTTCCCCCAGTGTTTCTGGGGTCTCGCCGAATTTGAGCGCGATGGTATCGGTGGCGTGGGCGTATTTTTTCTGCACCCGGTCGAACCGGTCGACGAAGTCTTTGAAGCGCCCCGACGGAATGCGCAGGACGTAATTTCTTCCCGGCGGCGTCGTATCCTTGAGGAGTTCCGGGTTGAGTTCTTCGAGTTCTTCGCGCGAACACCCCGCCGCTTCGGCGAGTTGCGACAGGCGCGATTCGGGGGGAACCTCGACCGTGTCATAGACGAAAGGCGGATCCGGCACGATGCCACCAAACCCAAACGCCGCCGGATTCCGTCCGATCATGGCGGCGGCCAAAATCCGCGGGACGTAACGCCGCGTCTCTTCGTACATCGCGCCGTATTGGACGAGTTTGAAGTAATCGTTCGTCTGGTATCGGTCGATGGCGACGTTGACAGTGCCCGGACCGCCGTTGTACGCCGCCATGGCGAGTGGCCAGGAGTGATAACGGGCGTACTGTTTTTTAAGGTATTGCGCGGCGGCGTGGGCGGATTTGATGGGGTCAAACCGTTCGTCCACGTAAGCATCAATGCGCAGGCCCATTTCGGCCCCCGTGCCCGCCATAAACTGCCACATGCCAGCGGCCGCCGCCGGGCTTTTGACGCGCGTTTTAAACCCGCTTTCGATCATCGCGAGGTAAAACAAGTCGAGCGGGACGCCCTCCTCGGCCAGCACCGTTTCGAGCGCCGCTCGCCATCTTCCCGCGCGTTTGAGCCACGTTTTCATGGTGCCGCTTCCGGGTTGCGCAAACACGGCCAGCACTTCCTGCACCGCCGGTTGCGACGCACAGTCGATCCCGAACGGCTGGACGATCGCGTTTCCGGACTCCGAAATTTGCTTTTGCACCTCGGCGACGGCGTCGGCCATGAGCCTCGAAGCCTTGCGCTGCAACCCACCCATTCCCGGAGATTCCGCGTTTCCGAGCGCATTTCCGGCCGCATCCTGCATCAGTCCCATCGGGTCGTTGGGAAGCGGCCCCATCGCCGTCGGTTCGACCGTCTGAGGCGGAATAAATGTGCGCTCCAGCACGCGCATCCTGTAAATTTCAACATAATCCTGAGTCCCGTCCGGCGGCTCGGCCGCATTGACCTCTTCCAGCACGGCGTCCTCTTCGGAATCACCAAGCGCCTCGGGGTCAGACTCGCCAGAATCCGGCCCGCATTCTGCCTCCGCCGTGTCCAAAGCCTCCTGCGCCTCCTGTGCCCATGCGTATTCGTGCGTTCCGCCGACCATGGCGAGGATCATGCCGGCCAAAATAATGAAGATGCGTGGCGAGGGATTCATGGTGTCACTTTCCTTGCAAAATTTTTTGTGGGCGCCCCTATCGCGCCCTCCGGACGCGATACGGTGCGCGTTTGGGCGTCGCTATTTGGGCCGGGCCCAAATACGCGCCGCCTTTTTTGGTGTGGTGGGCCCGACGTCAAGTGCGGTCGGCCGGCCCGGCCGACGTCGGGGTTTCGGCCGACGTCGGGGTTTCGGTGGACGTCGGGGTTTCGGTCGCCACGGCGTCGAGAGAAGCGCCCGATTCGTCGGCACTGCGGCGACGGCGACGACGGCGCGGCACGCGCGGCACGCGCGTCAGATTGATGTAAACCGACAGCAAAATGCCCCACAAAATGAAGTAGCAGACGAGCAAAAAGAACCCGATGGCAAACGAATGAAAATAGTACGTCATCCCGGCAAAAAACAGGATTCCGCCAATGACCCACACCCAGTCGGCATGCGTCTTTTTGCCTTTTAACGTCTTGTATCGCACGTTGGAGACCATGAGCAGCCCGACGGCGACGATGAGAACGCCAATCGACTTGAGCCCAAATGGCGAAAACGAAGTCATGTCGAGGTCGATGCAAGCCAGGACGGTGGCGGCAAGGGTGGCTGCGCCGGCGGGCGACGGGATCCCCTTGAACAGCGTCTGGACGCCTTCGTCCGGGGCCTCGATGTTAAAGCGCGCCAACCTCAGAAGGGCGCCGCAGGCAAACAGAAAACATGCAATGATTCCAAACCATCCGGCGTCGCGGAGGGCAAATCCGTACATGAGCACTGCCGGGGCAATGCCGAAACTGACGCCATCGGCGAGGCTGTCGAGTTCCATGCCAAACTTGGTCGACGTCTTTGTCCAGCGCGCGACTTTTCCGTCAAAGGTGTCAAAGACGATGCTGCCCAAGATGAACAGCGCGGCAGTCTGAAGGCGGTCGATGCGTGCGTCTCCGGCCAGTTCCATGGCCTGTATGACCGAAAACATCGAAAGGAAACTGCAAAAGACCGATCCAAGGGTGACGAGGTTTGGCAGCGCAAAGCGCGCCCGTTTTATCCTTCTTATCTGTGTTTCCCTACTCATGGGCGGGCTCCTTAAGGGTCCAACGCGAGGTGTCGCGCCGGTCAAATTTTTGGAGGGTTTCCTGGAAGGCGTCGGCCATGTCGATGCCCTGTGCGTTGGCCAGACAGGTGAGGACGAAGAGGATGTCTCCGAGTTCTTCGCGCGTGCTGTGCACCTCTTCTCCGGGCTTTGGCTTTTTGACCCCGGTTTCGTGGCTCAGGGCGCGCGCGAGCTCGCCGAGTTCCTCGACTAGGCGAGCGACCTGGACGAGCGGTGGAAAGTATCCCTCCTGAAACTGGGAGATCCAGGCGTCGACGCGATCCTGGGCCTGTCTGAATGTCAAATCACGTGTGGACATGTCCGTGCCCCTCTTGTGGGTTGTGCATAAAAAAAAAGAAGCGGCGCGTATCGACCGCAAGGGAGATAGCGCCGCGCGCAGGGCGTATCCGCCCTTGGGCGGATAGCCTGCGCACACGATTCAGTCGAGCACATTTCCGACGAGATCGTATTCATTGGCTTCGACGATCTCGACGTGAACAAACTCGCCGATGTCGGCGGTGTCGCGGTCGCAGGATTCGTAGGAGAGATAGACCTGTCCGTCGACCTCGGGGGCCTGGCCATAGTAGCGGCCCTGTTGGACGAGTTCGTGTTCGGGGCTGTATCCGTCGACGAGGACGGTGAGGTGTTGTCCGATGAGTTCGGCCATTTTTTGCGCGTGGATTTCCTGCTGGGCGGCCATGAGGCGATCGCGGCGCTGGGTGCGGAGTTCGAGGGGGATTTGGTCGGGTCGGTCTCCGGCGGGCGTGCCGGGTTCGTCGGAATATTCAAAGACGCCCACGCGATCAAATCGAATTTCTCGCAACCATTGCACGAGTTCATCGACATCGGCCTCGGTCTCGCCGGGATAGCCTGCGATGAGTGAGGTGCGGAGGATCATGCCGGGGATTTGGCGGAGACGGCGCAGGAGTCGGTCCTGGGCTTCTTGCGTGACGTGGCGGCGCATGTCATCGAGGATGTGCTGGGAGACGTGTTGCAACGGAATGTCGACGTAAGGGAGGATTTTTCCCTGTCCCAGACGTTCGATGAGGGGCTCTGTAAAATTCCACGGATAGGTGTACATCAGGCGGATCCAGTCGATGCCGTCGATGGGTTCGAGTTCATCGAGGAGGCGCAGGAGGCCGTCTTTGATGCCGAGATCGGAGCCATATCCGGTCAGTTCCTGGGCGACGAGAACGAGTTCGCGCGCGCCGGATTCGGCGAGTTGTCGGGCTTCCTGGACGAGACTATGGATGGGGCGAGAGATTTGGGGGCCGCGAATGAGGGGAATGGTGCAGAAGGCACAACGGCGGTTGCACCCTTCCGACACTTTGAGGTAGGCGAAGGACTGACGTTCGGCGGTTTGACGCGCCAGATAGAAGTCGCCGTCCGGATCGGGATAGACGTGGGGTTCGATGGCGGCCAGGATGCCGTCGATTTGGCGCGTGGTGAGAAACGCATCGACCTCGGGCAGGGAGGCTTTGAGGTTTTCCATGTCGTCCTGAAATCGCGACGGGAGACATCCGGCGACGACGAGGCGTTTGCATCGGCCCGCTTTGTAATCGGCACATTCCAGAATGGTGTCGATCGATTCCTCGATGGAGGATTGCAAAAAGGCGCATGTGCTGACGACAATGGCGTCGGCGGCCTCGGGGTCGGGGGTCAATGTCCACCCTTTTTGATGCAATAACCCCCACATCACTTCGGTGTCGACGCGCGTCTTGGGACAGCCCAGCGAAACGAGATAGAGATTTTTCATAGAAAAACATCCGAAATGGGAAACGAAGTGTCTGCGCGTATCAAAAAAACAGACGCATAAACGGCGAATCTCTTATGCTTTTCGCGGGATTATGGCAAAGCATAACGACGCGTGAAGGTTTTGTGGGTGACGTCTTTTTTTTGTGGGGGGACCAGTCCCCCCACGCCCCCCGAAATGCGCCCTAATGGGCGCATTTCATGAGGTGGTGAGGCTTTGGGCGTTGTGGAGGTGGAGCCTTTTTGTGTTTTTTGTGAAGCATGCTCCCCTCTCCCCATGGGAGAGGGGCCGGGGGTGAGG
>CAMCLY010000121.1 GCA_945875805.1 uncultured Myxococcales bacterium
TTGGTGCGAATTTCGACAAGTCGCGCAGAACGCTTGATCGCTGGGTGATTGGGACATGAGGAGGAGGCTATGGCGGCACGCAACATTCGCGTCACGACATCGGATTTTGTCAACATGCGGCAGGACCGTGCGGTTTATGTCGACAAGACGCGCCTGATCCATGCGCTGGTACACGACGATAGGGCGTTTTTTCTGGCGCGTCCGAGGCGTTTTGGCAAGTCGCTTCTGGTGTCGGTGTTACAGGCGTATTTTGAGGGCAGGCGTGCGCTGTTTGACGGGCTTGCCATGGCTGAGCTTGAGAAGGACTGGGTGTCGTATCCCGTTTTGAAGTTTGACATGAGTGGGATGCGTTATGTCTATCCCGAGCATCTTGTGGAACAGCTGGACAGGCAGTTGGGGGCGTATGAACGTGCGTATCAAATTGACAATGCGTATAAACAGGCAGGAACGCGTCTGCAGGTGTTGATTCGTCGGGCGTATGAGAGGACGGGGCAACAGGTTGTCGTGCTGATCGATGAGTATGACGCGCCGCTGGTGGATGTCATTCGCGACGAATCTTTTGAGACGATGCGTGAAATGCTCCAGGGATTTTACAAAGTCCTGAAGGAATCGACGGCGTATTTGAGATTTGTCTTTTTGACGGGGATCACGAAGTTCAGCCAACTGAGCATATTCAGTGCGTTGAACAATTTGACCGATATGACGATGGACCCCCGGTATGCGGCGATCTGTGGCATTACCAGGGAGGAGTTGGTTTCGGAACTCCGGCCCGAAGTCGAGGCCATGGCGTTGGAACTGGGGATTTCTGTCGATGCGCTTTTGGAGAAGCTCCGGTGGAAATACGACGGCTATCATTTTGCGAAGAACAGCCCTGATATTTACAACCCCTTTAGTCTGATGAGCTGTTTGAAACAGCGCCAGTTAAACAATTACTGGTATTCGACGGGGACGCCGACGTTTTTGACCAAAGCCATTGCCCAATACAGGATTCGGCCGGAAGAGCTGGACAACATGATGGCTGGTGAAATGGAGCTGAACGCCCCGATGGAATGCGCCGATTCGCCGATCCCCATTTTGTATCAGAGCGGTTATCTGACCATCAAAAACTATGAATATGGGATTTATACGTTGGGGTTTCCCAATGAAGAAGTGCGCGTGAGTTTTTTAAAGGGGCTTTTGCCTTATTACTCCAGCTGTACCGCCTCTGAGGGGAGCATGTTTATTTCCCGGTTGTTGCTTGCGTTTAGACGTAGAGAACTGGACAGGGGAATGCAGTTGATGCGCAGTTTTATCAGTTCGATTCCGTACAATGCGGAGCGCCAGGACGAAGCGCATTATAAGACGATATTTTATCTCATCTTTCGGATTGCCTCTGAATTTTGTGTGCGCACGGAGGAGTGTTCGGCGGCGGGCCGGTGTGATGCGTTGATCGAGACCGAGGACGCGGTCTTTTTGTTTGAATTTAAGTTTGAGGGTTCGGCCGAGTCGGCGTTGAGGCAGATCGATGACAAGGGGTATGCGATTCCGTATGAGTCGGGGGAGAAGGCGGTCATCAAAATTGGTGCGAATTTCGACAAGTCGCGCAGAACGCTTGATCGCTGGGTGATTGGGACGTGATGGTATATCGAGATGGTTTATCATCTTGCGGACGGGGTGAATCCCGAGGGGGTAGCGGCGTATTGAAGGCAAGGGGGCGAGTCCCCCTTGCCGAGATAGCCGCTTAGGGGGAGGCTTCCCCCACCAAAACAAGGGCATGACTGTAGAAAGGAAGATGTCTTTTGGACAGGGATGGGTGGGTCTGGATATGTAAGGGAAGTGAGGTGTGGCGGAGAAAAGGGCGAGTTTTAACTTTACGAAACGCGCCACAATGCGTAGAAAACTGCGGAACATGATGCAGGCTCGAGAGGCAAAGGCCTGCCAAACGCCGCGGATGGAGCATATTGCAATGTTAAACGAGCAGATGGCATTTTCGGAGATAGAACGGTTGTCCAGGATTGCCCTTGAGGCTGGGGATTTGAACAAGCTACAGGGGATATTGCTTCCGCTTTTGAGGGAGGATGATCGGACGCGGGCGGCTAGTGAGAACCTGTTTATTTATCGGACGCTTGGGTCGATATATGAAGAGCAGGGTCATCACAAGGAATCGCTGATGGCGTATGAGCAGGCGCATGGTTATGATGGCCGTGATTTTGAGACGCTGAGTGTGCTGGCGAACGAGGAGTTTTCTAAGGCGCCGGAATCGGCGGACATGCATGTGCTTCTGGACTGGCTTGTTTTTCATCGTGGGGCATTGAAGCCGCTTCAGGTGATGCGTGTGTTCAAGACGGCAGGGGATGCGCATGTGGCGCGAGGCGAGCATGTGCTGGCGCGGGAATGTTATGAGAAGGCGTTGGAAGCGCGTCCTGGCGACATGGATTTGATCAATGCGCTGCTGAAAGTGTCGGAGGCCACTGGGGATGAGGAGGCGTTGCGTGCGTCTCGAGAGAAGCTATTGGATTCGATGAGTGCGCCGGAGAGCCGTGCGGCCGTTCTTGTGAGCATTGGTGATGATTATCTCAATCGTCTCAAGGACGAAAAGAAGGCGCTTGCGATGTATGAGGATGCGTTGTCGGAGTTTTTGCAGAGCACGGCAGCGCATGGTCGCATTCTCGTGATTGCGGAACGCACCCAGGACTGGGAGCGTTCGCTCAATGCGCTGAGTGCGTTGGTCAGTGGGAGTGACGACAGCGAGGAGAAGTGCAAATACATTCTCAAGATGGCCTGGATTTTCAAGGAGAAGCTGGGCAATCTGCGTCGGGCGGTGGATTTGTTCAACGATGTGTTGGACATCCGTCCCGAGCAGGTGAAAGTTTTTGAAGAGATCGTGTCGATTCTTCAGTCGCAGCAGGACTATGTGGGTCTTGAGTCCAATTTTGAGCGGATGATAGAGCGTCTGAGACATCTCGAACCGGTTCCGGTCAAACTCATGACGGGTCTGTGCATGTATCTTGGCGAGCTTCGGAGCAAGCAACTGAACAATATTCGCGGAGCGGCACAGGCGTACAAGGTGGCGAGCGAACTGGATCCGGATAATGTGAAGTTCCATATTGTGCTTGCGAAGCTGTATGGTCAGATGGGAGAGTATCTCAAGGAAGCGGTGCATGAGAATCGCGAGATATTGCGACTTGCGCCAGATCGTCTTGAAGCGGTGGAAGCGCTTGCCCGGTGTTATCGCAGTCTGGAGCAGTTTGACGCATCGCTGTGTGTGTTCCGCGTTTTGAGCGTTCTTGGGATGAACAGTGAGGAGGGCAAAGCCATTGTCGAGCGCTATGCGACGGATTCGTTGCCTCAGATCACGCGTCATCTGAGTGAGGAGGAGTGGAAACTGATCCGTCCCAAGACGTTAAATCTTTCGTTGTTGCGCATATTTGCGATTGTGGCGCCGATTATTGGTGATTTGTTCTCGCATGATCCGGATCACTATGGGATTACGGCGAAGGAATCTCGGTTGGATTTGACGGCCGACACGGTATTTGTGCGAGCGCTCAAGTTGGAGGCGACGGCGCTTGGATTTGCGGAGGTTCCCAATGTGTATCGCACAGCGGGGGTGTTTGGGGTTCAGAATGCGTATTTTTCGCAGCGCTCGTTTCTGGTCAATCCGAATGTGCTTTCGGGTCGGACGGCGTCGGAGGTGGCGTTCATTACATCCAAGGCGTTGTTGCTGATGCGTCCGGAGTTTTATCTTCTTGGTCTTGGTATCGAATCGGTGGAAGCGATTTTGCGAGTCATCATCAAGACGATATTTCCGTCTCAGAACATACTTCTCGACAAAAATCAGCAGCAGGTGGCGCGCACGCTCGAAAAGGGTCTTTCCAATGCGGAGCGTACCGAACTTGGCGAGTGCATTGTCCAGCTGACCAAACGCAAGACTGGGCTTAACATGGCGTTGTTTATGGAGTCGGTGGAAGAGTTTGCCAACCGCGTGGGACTTTTGTTCAGCGACGATTTGTCGATCATCGAAAAGCAGCTTGTCGAGGAGGATCAGAATGCGTCTGGTAAACTTGGCCTTCATCCGATCAGTGCGCGCAAGGTGTCCGATCGCATTGGTTCTCTCTTGGTGTGGGGTATGAGCGAGGAGTACATGCAGTTGCGCCGTGGTTTGGGCATCTCGATTGCGGGCCAGGTGGTGGAATGAGGCGTCCGCCTGAGCGGAATTTGAAAGACTCCCCATGACGATTGGGGAGTTTTTTTTGAGGGAAGCGTGATGTTGACCTTGGGCGTTTTTCATGTGGGGCGTCCAGATTTATTGGGGAGTTCAGATGGCCTACAGCATGACGGGATATGGTACTGCCAAGTCCACGGTAGACGGGGTAGATGTGGAGGTTCAGGTCAAGAGTCTCAATCATCGGAGTCTCGACATTCACGTCAACATGCCGACGATGCCCGGTCAGATGGAACTGTTGTTTCAGCGTCTTGTGCGTCAGTTTGTGTCTCGCGGCCGGATTGATCTGACGGTGCTGATTGGTGATGAACGCAAGGCGCGTGCGGGGTTGAACTCTGCGCTTCTCGAAGCGCGCGTGACGACGTTGGGGTCATTGTTTAACGGTGCGTGGACGCGCAACAAGTGTCTGGAATTTTGTCTTGCCCAGCGCGATGTGTGGGAGTTTGAGCAGTCTCCGGTGATGGGTGATGCTTTTTATGAAGGCGTGCTGGAGACGGCGCGTCTTGCGCTGGAGGTGCTGACGAAGGCCCGGCGAGCGGAGGGGCGTGCGTTGGAATCGTATCTTCTCAATGCGCTGGACGAGATAGACACGAGTCATCGTGCGGCGTTGGCCCGTGCGCCTGAGCGCGTGTCGGAGTTTAGGCAGGCGTTGACGGAGAGGCTGTCGGTTTTGAAGGAAAGTTCGGTCGAGGTGGATTCCGTGCGTTTGGCGACAGAGGTGGCGCTTTTGGCGGACAGAATTGATGTCACCGAGGAATTGACGCGCATAGCCACGCATCTTTCGGCGCTTCGTTTTTTGATTCAGCAGCCGTCGGATCCGCTTGTGTGTCTTGGCAAAAAAATCGATTTTTATCTTCAGGAACTCAATCGCGAAGCGACGACGATGGCGTCGAAGAGCCGGGACACGATTTTGACGCGTCATACGATTGACATACGCACGACGATTGAGTCGATTCGGGAGCAGGCGGCGAATATTCAATAAATCATCCGTGGTCAAGACCCGTGTTTTGAGGGGGGACTTCACGTGGCATGCAAATCGAAGATAAGCGTCCTTGGAATGACGTGTTTTGTCTGGATAGTGCTTGGATGTTCTGGTCAGAGTGGGGTTGGGGTGCGGGCTCAGTCGCGTCAGGTGGCGCGTGCCTCACAGGGGATGGTGGTGGGAGCCCAGCTGGGCGCGTCTGGGGTTTGGGATTCTCAGTACCGGGAGCGCGAGCCCAATCCCAACGCCTATGTGGGAGAGCTTTTGTATCGTCGCTATTGCCAGAGTTGTCATGAGGGAGGCGGTGGGCCTGCCATCGTGGATGGGCGTGCGACGTCCCCTGATGCCGAAAGCGATTACTACATCATCCGCTATGGGCTTATTACGATGAAAGGCTTCCGATCTCGTCTGACGAAGTTCCAGATTCTGGACATTCTGGCGTACATGAAGGTGGATCTGACGGATTTCAAGCCTTCGGAGATGCGGTTTGGGCAAAGCCGGAGTGCCTCTGTGAGAGAGGCCAAAGGTTCTGGGGGATCGGAATCGGAGTCGGCTGAAAAAGATCTTGCTGAAAAAGATCTTAAGGATGGGCTGTCATCCCCATGAACGCGGACGTTTGAAGAGAAGGCGTGTTGGATGGCAGAAAAAGGGGCCATTTTGGATGATATTGCCTCATAAAGACGGGTGTTTGGGGAAAGGTGCATGAATTGGGGAACGGCGCATGAAAAGGATGCCGTACTTTGTGCATTTGTGCAGGTATGTCGGGTCTTGTGTCTGGCTTTGTGTCATGGAGGTGTGCGAGGTGCGGAGTCTGAGTTTGTGTGTGTGGGTGGGGGGAAGTCTCCCCCTGAGCGGCTATTTCGGCAAGTGGGCTTGCCCTCTTGCCTTCAATACGCCGCTACCCCCTCTTTTGAAGACGCGGTGGCTGGTCTTGAGGACGAGGGCGAGTGTTGGGATTTGTCGGGGTAATGATGAGACGGGGATAAGCGGTTGACATGCCGGTGGATATTCAATAATGAGTTCGCCTGTGCATGTTTGCATGAAATTTTTACAGGAGTGAAGTGATGGCAAAGACGAAAGAAGTGACGATAGACAAGGATGCTCAGCAGGCGGCGAAAGAGCGTTCGATAGAGCAGGCGATAAGTGCGATTGAGAAGACGTATGGGAAGGGAGCGATCATGCGTCTTGGTGGGATGGAGCAGGTATCGGTGCCGACTATATCGAGTGGGTCGATAGGACTTGATCTGGCGCTTGGCATAGGGGGATTTCCCCGAGGACGTGTGATAGAGATTTACGGACCGGAAGCGAGCGGCAAGACGACGGTGGCGCTTCATGCGGTGGCGGAGAGCCAGCGAGCGGGTGGGATAGCCGCGTTTATTGATGCGGAGCATGCGCTTGACATTCGCTATGCGCGCAAGATGGGCGTGGATGTTGACAATCTTCTGGTGTCTCAGCCGGATTATGGTGAGCAGGCGCTTGAGATAGCGGATCAGCTAGTGAAGACGAACGCGGTGGATATTGTGGTGATCGACTCGGTGGCGGCGCTTGTGCCGAAAGCGGAGCTTGACGGTGAGATGGGTGACGCGCATGTGGGTCTTCAGGCTCGTCTGATGAGCCAAGCGTTGCGCAAACTGACGGCGACGGCCTCGAAGAGCAAGACGGCGCTTGTGTTTATCAACCAGTTACGGACGAAAGTGGGTGTGATTTATGGCAATCCGGAGACGACGTCTGGCGGGAATGCGCTGAAATTTTATTCATCGGTCCGTCTGGATGTGCGCAAGACGGCGTTCATCAAGAATGGTCAGGAACCGATAGGTCAGCGTTCGCGCATCAAGGTGGTGAAGAACAAGATGGCGCCGCCGTTCCGCGAAGTGGAAGTGGATATTATTTATGGTCAGGGGATAAGCCGGGAAGGTGATCTTCTGGATCTTGGTGCGATGCTGAACGTGGTGGACAAGTCTGGGGCGTGGTATTCGTTTGAAGGAGAGCGTCTTGGCAACGGCCGTGAGGCGTGCAAGGAGTTTTTGGTGGCGAATCCGTCGATAGCGAAGGCGATAGAGAATCGCATACGAGAAGCGAAGGATCTTCCAACGCTTGACGAACTGATGACATCGCACATGTCGGACGAGGAAGAGTCTGGGGTAACGGAATTTTCGGAGCAGGAGTAGACGTCTGATGTCCAAGCAGTCGGTCGACGAAACGGTTGAGGCGTTGGACCAAATCCGCGGAGATTCGCCGCTGGAGCGCGTGTATTTGTTTTACGGTTCGGACGATTTTCTGCTTGATCGGCTTGTGGAAGCGGTATGCCGTCGTCGTTTTGGCGACGGTCCAGTGGATGCGCTGAGTTTGGAGACGTACCGGGCGTGTGAGACAGAGGTGGGGTATGTTCTTGACAGTGTGCGCACGGTATCGATGTTTGGCGGGGCCAAAGTCGTCGTTTATCGCGATGTAGAAAAGCTGTGCGAGTCGGATCTTCAGAAGATCGTCGAGTATTCGGAGCATCCGGTCAGGGCGCATCTGATTCTTGTGGCGGCGAAGATCGATTTACGCCGCAAGTCATGGACATTGCTCAAAAAGCGGGTACGGTCGGTATCTTGTGCGCCTCTGACCGATCGGACGGCGCTGAATTATGTCATGGATGAAGCGAAGGTTCGGCATGTGGCGTTGGAGCGTCATGCGGCGGAGGCGCTTGTCAATTTTGTGGGTCCGAACCGCTCCCTTATTGAGCGGGCGCTTGAGAAGCTGAGTCTTGCGGTGCCGTCCGGGACAAAAATTTCGCCTGAAATTGTCGAGGAGCATGTGGTGGATGTCCGTGAGCGCAGTGTGTTTGAACTGACGAAGGCGGTGACGGAGCGCGATGTGTGTGGTGCGTTGTCTGCGCTGCGCGTGTTGCTGGACCAGCGCCAGGAGCCGGTGATGATCAACGGGCTTCTGGCGCGTCATGCGCGTCTTCTTTTGCAGGTGAAGCTGGGGCTTTCCAGGCGGATGTCTGAGGCGGAAATTGCCGAGCAGGCGGGGATCAATGCGTATGCGATGCGCGAGTATATGTCGGCGATGCCTAAGTATTCGTTGGCGGATCTCTATCGTTTTTATGCCAGTGTGTATGAGGCGGATCGCGCGCTCAAGTCGAAGCCCGTTCCGGCGTCGCTTGTATTGTCCAAAGTTCTTGTCGAACTGGCGTGAACCTGGAGTCAGGATTGGAACGGTGTTCAGCGTGTCGGGTGGGGTAAGTCTGGAGTTTTTGTGGTTTCAGAAGATGGCGCGGACGTATTGTCGCTTATGCGGCAATAGGCCGCGCGGAACGGCGTATTGGGCGGCAGCCCGAAGCCGTTCCCCCCAGGGCATCTCCGCAGTGTTTTCGTGAGCGGTCAGTGGAGAGTCTGGGTAAAAAGTCGAGAAAGTTGAGAAGAACGGTGTGCGCGTGTTAGGATGCGCGTTTGCATTGGCCTTTGGGCGACAACGACAACCTTAGGAGGGAAGACGATGACGGACGAGAGGGATCCACGATTGGGAACAGGGATGGAAAGTGGCGAGTCAGGCGGGAGTTCGGAGCATCATAATATGTCTCAGCGGGCAGTGTCAGGGCGTTTTCCGTCGATAAATTCGGGCAGGACATCGGTTCCTGGACGATTTTCGCAACCGGGCGTGCCTGTGGTGAATCGTCCTTCTGCGGGTGGTGCGATGCCGCCGTCGCCGCCGTCGCCGCCGTCTGCAGGGCGTGTTCGTGGGGGTCGTCCTGGCATCACGAGTCCTCGCATTACGCGTCCGGTGATTCATGCGCAGGAGTCCGTGCATGCCGGGCCTGTTCAGAATGCTCCGGTGTCTGGCCCAGAGGCGGATGTGTTGAATGAGACGGTTGGCGCGCTGGATGGGGTTTTGGGGGCTTCGGGGGAAGAAAGTCGCGTTTCTGAAGAGGCGGCCGATGCGCTTTCGCACGTCGATTTGGACGGTGTGTTTGGAAGTATGCAGAGTCCGGAGAGAGCGGTGCCGCAGGAGGTTTTGGCGGCTGATGTGAACGATGCGGCGGGGGGTGCGTCGGAGTCTGTGGCGGATGCGCCGGATTCTGTGGCGGACGCGGGCGTTTCATTGGGGGCGGAGGATGAATTTCAGGAAGAGGGATCGGGGGCGGATGAAGCGCTTTTGATGTTGGAGCCTCCCGTGGCGGCACCTGTATCGTCAGAAGCGGCGGAGCCCATGGTGGCAGAAGCGGCGGAGCCCGTGTTGGCAGAA
>CAMCLY010000122.1 GCA_945875805.1 uncultured Myxococcales bacterium
GCATGCTCCCCTCTCCCCATGGGAGAGGGGCCGGGGGTGAGGGCGGGTTTGGGTGAGGGCTTTTGTGTTTGCCTGTTTTTTTTGTGTGAATTTTGGTGAGGCTTTTTGTGAATCACCCCTTTATGACGCATAACGACGCATTACACCTTACGTATTATCAGGGATAAAATGGTAAACCCAGAAACATAAGGGAAGATCAATGGCAAGGTCGGTGCAGTGTGATTAAGATGAAGACAGAGTTTATGGACAAAAGACAAACGACGTGCAGGGCTCGACGGTTTGCACGTGCAATGGCGAGTGCCGTATGGATCCTCATAGGATGGATGATCACGATATTTCCACACGACGCTGTCGCCCAAGAAAAATCACCATGGGAAAAGGCATGGCAGGACCTGGGCGCAAACACACGTGAACTTCTAATGACGTGGAACGACGAAATCTCATGCCGCCATATAGAAAGGCCCACATGGTCCGCAGACGAACTCGGAGTGTTTGAAATTCTAAGTGAAACCCTTGGATTTGAACTGGAATCACACAAACGACCTGGTGCGTATCGATTGAACGCGCGCGAAAACGCGCGCAGCCAATTTGAATCATTGGCCATCGTGGAAGACCCGGCTCTTCGCCTTCTCCTGAAATTGTACGATGAAATGAAAGCAGAGTCCGCGGTCACGCGATCATCCATTTTAAACGAAAGCCTCGAAGAACTCTTTCGTCCCGAGGAAGGAGCGATTTCGGAGCAGATGAAAATCTCTATATATGCAACCGCATTGCCTTGGATGATGGAACATGCCTATTTGTCAGGCTCAATGTCCACGCTTCGCAAATCCCATGAAATATGGGAATCCATTCGCCGACGGCCAGAGGGCTCCGGGCTTGAAATCTCATGCTCCCTGACTCGCAATGGACAGGCTTATGCGATCACGTTCCCAGTGAACGTCTGGAATGGCCATCCCGTCGATGCCAGTCTGACCAAAAGAGATGACACCACGTCTTCCAGATTCCTAGACGGAGCAATTGTCTGTCACTCCCAGCACGCACCGTCCATTCGAGTACCAGCACAAGATATCGAGTCTGGACTTCAATATGCACAACTGGCCTTGCGTTCCAGGGACAGCGACGGAATTACAGAATCCCTCGATCAACTGACTCGCGGTCTGGAATCCCTTGCCCGTCGAAGGGACGTATACCGAAATGAGAAATGGATGTGCCCACTTCAGACCGTGGAACTGATGGCCCTAGAACAACACCGGTTTGCAGAACTCGACAGACTGGGCCGCGCAATGTCGCGCGCCTTTCCAGGCTCGGGGTTTTATGAACGTCTGAATGCGTTTGAATCGTGCCTCAACCACGCGGAAGGCGGATTTGAACTGGACGCACGCCGGCTCTGGGAGGCCTACGGACAGGAATACCACTGGGTGTTGGCGCATTTTGCACCAAAGCATATCAAAACCCTTGATAAATCATTTATGTCATGGGTAAAAAGCCGAAAATCCAATGCTTATTTGTCACGACGTTTGCTCGGATCATGGATGGCCTGGAACATGGGGGATATTGACCGGGCTGCGCGTTTTGCAGGCAATTTTGTAAAAAACAAACCTCGACTCGTGCATCCCCAGCTCAATTCGTATGACTTGATTTTGAAATATGCACAGGGCATAGACATCCCACGGGAATTCGTATCGTCATATGTATACGCCATAATGCTCAAAAAACCATCACTCGTATACAGAACATTCGAAGTGGCATCCCGATATATGACACCCTCACAACGCACAGAGGTAACGGATATCGTCCGGAACTACTCTCCAGCACTGGCTCCAGCTGCGGCGGCGCGTTTCTATCTCGCCTTTGCTCCAGAACTGCAACAAGGCATGGACGAGACTCAGCGCACCGCCGTTGACGCATGGCTCGATGTGGAACTGCAGGATTCGGAAACGCCATGCGAAACCTTGCGCCGACGATACACATGGGCCAAAAAGTTGTCCCAACACAAAGATTTTAAAGGCATCCATCGAATCGCAAAAATGACGTTGGAAAAAAACGATCTGTCGATGCGATGGCGCAAAGTGTGGCTCGCAATCGCCCAATATGCAGAAAATGCCAGCCATGATAAACCGTTTCCTCGGGAATCCTGGCAATAAAAAATGCGGCGCGTATCCCCAAAGGAGGATAGCGCCGCGCGCAGGGCGTATCGGACTCGGGCCGATAGCCCGCGCCCAGAATCTATGCAGAAAGAAAACGTTTTGTCAGCGTCGGATCCGTGAGAAACCACAACCCACGGATGCGCACAAGAGGAGCCAACGCATAAGCATTCACGTCGTCAGGATGAATGACAAGAAGAACAACGGCGTTTTGCCCTTCGGAGCCCAACACGATGCGCGTATTCTCAACCACCTGGTTGCGGAATCGATTGAGCATGGCTACCGGCCAGGAGGGAGCCTCATCTGCCCAGAGCGCTGGAAGATCAAAACTTTCGACGTCTTCCCCTGAGTGCGCAATGAGCGTCTGAGCCACCGCAACGCAACGGCTCGAACGGGCTGAAAGATAGGCGTTGAGCGTCGCCTGCGGCGTCTGCTGAGGCATGGGACGGATGTCCGGAAAAACAAGCACAAAACTCAGAATGGCAAAGATAGCCAAAATGGCTCCCACAAGGGGATTCAACGACATGCCAAAGACTGTCGCGGCAACGAAAAACAACGTCGGAGAGAGCGGAAAGAGAAAACGCGCCACAAAATGCGGGGCGTTGGGCACGCACCGCGAGGCGTCGGGCAATGGCATGTCTATGCGGTATTTGCCATCAAATACAAAAGGACGAAAGCCCTGAATGAGATTCTTGTCAATGGCCGGAGATGCAGGCTCAGAGACCATCTGCTCGCGATCGACAAGGCGAACCTGCTCCAGACCAGCTTGAGTAAAATGATAGTCAATACCGTTCACACCACGTAAAAGCTCGTTATTCTGTAACGAGGCGTCTTTGTCGAGAAGGGCTTTTGAAAAATCATTCTGGGCAACCTGTTTGGCTACCGAATTGTCCAGTTCCAAAGACGACTGAACGCCAGAATCATCCACCGCCGGAAAACAGTCAGAAAAATTCGGATTAGAATTGCCAAACCGATTTTTGGAATCCACACGCTCAAGCAACCTCGGATTGACCGTGTTTTCTTTGCCAACATTCCTGGCAAGCTCGCTGTCGATGTTAAAATCAAACTGGTTGAAACGCTGCGAAATAGAGGAACGCTGCGAAACCTTGGACGGGGCCAGCGTCTGGTCAGACAATGAGGCAGAAAGCACATCCTGAACAGAGGGCACGCTTTGCACAGACCTGGCTGGCGTGACGGATTTCGTCGCGCTGACAACCGGATCTGATGCACGACGCATGGCCGCCGCATCAATAAGCCCAGATGCCCGAAAAGACGTGTCGGCATTCAACACCCGATGGCTTTCGGAAACACCCGACGATGACGGGGATTTGTACGATTTGACAGTGGGGGGATGGTGCGCATTGGTCAGAAGAAAATCCATGAACTCAGGTCTCTCTTTCATGGAATTGGTGATCACTTCGCGCCGAGAAGACTTGACTCCTTGCTGGGCAACCGAATCCTGAAACGAACCAGACTGCGCACAAAACGACTGAATGTCGCCAAGCATCACTTGATATTCAGCCTCATCATTCGCCGTCAACGCATGAAGGTGCATATATATCGTATAATCTTGTTTACTCGCTTTGTGAACATCTTTACATAGAAATTGACAGAAATCACGGCAAATCTCAGAGGTGCGCGCAATCTCATGGGGCGCACGATCGCCTCGCGCCTCAAGATATGCCACCAAATCACCGACGATGCCGTCTACCAAAGTCTCAAAGGGATCGTTCCAAGCCATAATACCACGCCGCCTAAATCCGTAGCAGACCTGCCTTTATCGTATGAGAAATCGGTGCAGACCGCATGGGCAACCGAACTCACAATAGCCCTCAAAATGTATCACATCTTCATCGACATAAAACGTCAAAACAGGTGAAAAAAAGCCGTCAACACCATGCCCATGACCCCATCAAAACGGCAATGGTGACCTTGAAACGGAAAAGCCCTGTCACCACCGCACATACACAGCCCCACCGGAAGGTCCCGTGCGTTTTTTTTTTGAGGGAGGGGGAAGCCTCCCCCTGCGCGTCTATCTCGGCTTCGCCTCAATACGACGCGACCCCCTCCTGATCTTCTATCGATGTTTGACTAGTTCACGATAATAATCGTCTCGAGTTTGGTCGATTCGGTTTTCCAACTGAATCCGTCAAGCAAAACAAGTGAGTCGCGCTGGTGTCCATAACCATTGGAGTTCGTCCCTGACGTCGACTCCCCGGCATCAAAAATGACAAGATCCAATGTGAAAATTTCGTTGGGAAATACCGGAACACTCGTTTCCAGCCAGCCCGTGGCACCACACTGACCCGTGTCGCCAAAATACCCCAGGAGATTGGACGTCCCGTCCGGACACGAACTGCACCCCCGGGGCTTTTTACATGCGTCTTTTTCACACTCCGTAAAAAAGGCATTGTTGACCGAAACGGGATCCCGATTGGCATCAAACGCCACATTGCGATCGACAGGAATCTCGGAACTCCTCGCGTCCGTCAGCGCAAGGAAAAAATCGTTGTAGTTGTCACAGACATAACCAGGATACTCTTTGGAGAAAAATTTAAACCGGAAGGAAAATCCCTGAGCATTGGACGGGGCTTTCAGTTTGAGCCGCAACATCATGGAATCGTTGGCTTTTGTATCGGTGCGCTCGCTTTGACATACCGTGCTCGCAGGCAGTTTTCCGCCATGCGCGTCGAGAAACACTGCAGGTGCTTTGACTTCGGTCCCCACGCAATCCTTTGTACCCGTATTCTCGACCCCCTCGGCCTTGCCCGAAGAAAGCACCGCAAACGTCGCATTTTTGACGGGTTTCACAATACCCCCGAGATCCGACATGACGGCCACCTGATCGGCCGGTGAAATCTGGGTCGTGCCGCTCCCACATACCGAACTGATACAGGATTGAGGAAGCGGTGAACCATCGGCCAAAAGCAACTGAGCCTCGATAAGCCCATAATGGTTTTGCTCTGCATCAGTGCAGATATCCATGGCTTTGGCCAGCAACACGGCGTCCTGAGAGGTCAGAAGACTGTCCGAAACAAAATCCATAGGCTTTGACGAACATTCCGTCACCGGCTCCTCATCGATGATGCCATTGCAGTTGTCATCAAATCCATTGCTGGGATCTTCCACGGCTCCAGGGTTAATCTTGGAAGGATCCTCAACATAAAAATCATGGGTCGTGTCTTTGCGGGCAATATTGCAGTTAGTCCTGGAGTCGCAACAGTCCCCCTGATTGGGAGTATAACCGTCTCCGTCGGCATCGATATCCATGCCTTCATCGACCTGACCATCACAATCGTCATCAATGCCGTTGCCAAAAATTTCTTCGAGTGGCCCTTCCTCGCCTTCACAAATCGACCAGAATGCACTGCCGCCACACGTCTGCACACCAGCCCTGCATCGACCAACCCCAGGAGTCCCGCTGCCAAAAGTATAACACTGACGCGTGGCACCAGGCGTACAGTCGCACGAGACATCGTGAATCTCACAGCCATTCAGCGCGTTGCCGTCACAATCCGACCATCCGTCCTCACAAAGACATGCCTTGTTCACACACGTCATGTTGTCGCCACACGCACGATTGCACCCACCACAATGTTCCGCATTGGTGGCAATACTGACACACTGACCCGAACACATCCGCGCATTATCACCAGAACATGACTGCGAACACACGCTGTCGATGCAAAACCAGTTCTTGTCACACGCCGTCTCACATCGTCCACAGTGTTCCGCATCCGAACGCAAATCGACACATACCCCGTCACAACACCCATGCGGACATGTCATGGTCTCACACGTCCTGACGGTGGGATCATCAGGGATCGGCGTCACAGACCCCCCTTCGTCTGTCTGGCTGTCACTGCACCCCCAAAGCAACACCAGTACAGCCCACAAACCGAATTTTCGCATTTTCTTTGCTCTCCTTGTCAGACAACATGCCGCATTCCTTTATGCGCCATCGCGCACAAAACATGGCCCTAAATAGCCATCCACGCCCCCCGTGTCGAGAGGATCTTGCAGCGTCTACGACCCACATTCCACCATAACCAAAAAAAAAGCGCCCTGACCGGGCGCTTTTTGATGAAGACTCAAAACCACATCACAATTCATATCGCTCGACGTAGATATACACCCCTTCCTGCCGACAAACGACAACTCGCGTGTCCTTTTCAATCGACATGTCAGGATCCACGGCGCGCGCAGTCCACGGAACCCCATCGATGACAGCCTGACCCTCGCTCGCAGGCGAAATGGGCAACGAAAGCACACCCGTCTTGCCAACAAGCGCCGCCTGAGCCTCGTCATGAGCGATCTTTTTCTGACCCATACTCGATATAATCGACTTGCGGCAAAGAGCAAGAGTGCCAAACGAAACACCCAGAAAAACCAGAATCTGAAGCAGTACGGGCACACCCAAAAGCGCAAGTCCGATGGCCACCAGAGCCCCCAGAATAAACCAGATGCTCACAATGGCCACGGTCGCCGCTTCGGCCACACCAAATAAAATGAGCGCCACTATCCACATGGCGATATCGAGATGTTCCAACATGAATTCCAACATGGATGCTCCTGTGGTTCATCCAAAAAGACCAATCCCGTAGCTGACCTGAAAAATCAGTGTAACGCTGCCTTAATCGACGACGCCAGCCCCACTATCCCCTGCATATCAGAGGGAACGATGATCTTCGTCGCCTGACCATCGGCCGCCTTGGCAAACGCATCGTACGCTTTCAGACGCATCGCGGCATCCGAAGGCGCAGCCGCATTGATGGCACGAAGCCCTTCGGCCTTGGCAAGCTCGACAATACGAATAGCCTCAGCCTCAGCTTCAGCCTGACGAATCCGCGTCTGTTTGGCTGCCTCTGCCCTGAGCAACGCCGCTTCTTTTTCGGCCTCAGCTTTCTGAACAATCGCAATGCGGTTGGCTTCCGCCGTCAGTTCGGCCGACTCTCGCGCAGCCTGGGCATTCAGAATCGCAACCTGCTTCTCTTTTTCAGCATCGAGAATCGCCGCAGACTTTTCCGCTTCCGCCCTGATGATCTGTTCGCGACGCTCACGGTCGGCCTTCATCTGACGTTCCATCGACGCCTGAATGTCACGCGGCGGCTGGAACGTCTTGATCTCCACACGGTTCACCTTGATACCCCATTTGTCCGTCGCCACATCCAGATCCTTGGTCATCTGATTGCTGATTTCCTCTCGGCTGCGAAGACAAAGCTCAAGATCCATTTTCCCTATGACGTTGCGAAGCGTCGACACCGCCAACGCATTCATCGCACTGCCAAGATCAAGCACTCCATACGTCGCTTTCTGGGGATCAAATACCGTATAGAAAATAAACGAATCCGCCGTGATCGACACCGTGTCCTTGGTAAATACAGGTTGAGGCGGCACGTCATACGTCAACTCTGACAACGCAATCTTGTTACGAACGCGATCCAGAAACGGCAACATCACATGAGGACCATTGCCAATACACCCATGAAAAGACCCAAGGCGTTCGACAACCCATACCTGTGCCTGCGGAACAATCCGAAAACTCTTAATGAGTACAATAACAAAAAAAACAATAATAACTAAAACTACCCACATCGTCACTTCCTCCATGTCAAGCACACAAACCCAAAACAGTCACCAAAAAACAGCACCATGCTGTACACTTTGGGACCAATTCTGTGACAACTTTATTTCTTTACCACACCTCTCACTCCAAATTCATCTCAAAACTACACCCCGCAAAGGACTCGCTATCGATAAATAAAGACATACTCAACAGTGTTATGGTGTGGTATTGGACTGCACCATAAAATAGTGTTGCAAATAGTGTCTTGTACATTCTTCGCTCTAAAAAGAATATTATTCATCAAACAAAAATTATGGTCGCATAAAAAACATCTAGATTTCTTCTCCTTGTTTATTTCACCATCACATTCCGGGAGGTCTTATGTCCCTGATCCCATGGATCGCGTTTCTCGTGCTCGTCTTTTGTCTGCTGGCGCTCGATCTCGGTGTGCTCAACCGAAAAGTGCATGTCATTCACACCGCCGAAGCCCTCAAATGGACAGTGTTCTGGATTAGCTTGGCCCTGCTCTTCAGTGTCGCCATTTATTTCATGTACGAAACCCACTGGTGCGGCATTGGATTGCACGAAGGGGCCAACGAAAACGGTTCCGCCGCCGTCATGGATTATCTCACCGGATATCTCATCGAAAAAGCCCTCTCGCTCGACAACATCGCCGTCATGGCCATGATCTTCGCCTCATTCGGCATTCCACTCAAATTCCAACACCGCGTTCTGTTCTGGGGCATCCTGGGCGCCCTCATCTTCCGAGGCATCATGATCGCTCTGGGCTCCGCACTCGTCTCCAGCTTCGACTGGGTACTCTGGATCTTCGGTATCCTCCTCATCTATCTCGCCATCCACTCCACCTTCGGCGGCGATGACGACACCGATCCCCAGGACAAATGGATCACCAAATTCCTGATGAAACACTTCCGTTACACCGGAAAAGTCGAAGGCATGCACTTCTTCCAGCGCGTCGACGGCAAACTTTTCATGACCCCGCTCCTCGTCGCACTCGTCGTCATCGAAGTCTCCGACGTCATCTTCGCCGTCGATTCCATCCCCGCCATCTTTGGCATCACCACCGACCCCTTCATCGTCTTCACCTCCAACATCTTCGCCATCCTTGGTCTCCGCTCCCTCTATTTCGTCCTGGCCAGCATCATCGAACGATTCGCCATGCTCAAATACGCCATCTTCGTCATCCTCATCTTTGTTGGCGTAAAACTTCTCATCCCCGCAGGATACGCAGGCTACAACTGGATTTTTGATACCAACTACGAAGCCCTGCACCTCCCCAACTGGACCAGCCTGGCCACCGTCCTCACCTGCGTCGTCGGAGGCATCATCGCAAGCCTCATCTACGACAAAAAACATCCCGCACCAGTCTCCGAACCCGCCCCCGAGGATAAAGACGAATCCGAACTCCCCGGCATCGAAAAACAAGACTGATTCCCAAAACGCTCCGTCCTCCCGGGCCGGTGCTATCCTCACCCGCCGGGCGAGGATACGCCCCCGGCAAGCGGCTATTCGCCCATTCCGGCGAATACGCCGCTTTTTTTATGCGCCTTCGCACCCTTCACTCCAGTTTTACTCCAAACCACAAAAGCCCTCACCCACCCCCCGACCTCACCCCCGGCCCCTCTCCCATGGGGAGAGGGGAGCATGCTTCATAA
>CAMCLY010000123.1 GCA_945875805.1 uncultured Myxococcales bacterium
GACTGGTCCCCCCACACCACACACACAAAAAAAAATTACCCCACGAAGGGCTGGCCTTTGCCCATTTCGATCATGGGAATCTTGGTCAACGCGGAGAGCCGTCGTCCAAGGCTATAGCACGTGGCCTTATCAAAACATCCCTCCACGATGGGATGTGCGGAGCCATCCTCGCCAGCGAGGTAAAGCGCGAATGCGTCGATACTGACATTTTTACGTCCCGGCCACGGATAGTCGATGAGCCCAAACACGATATGCGTAAACGACGAAATCGGATAAGGGCGAAGGGTTCCGTTCTCGGACAATTCGATCGTCTGTGAGTACCCCAGGGTCTGCCCCACCTCATCGGTCACGGGGTCGGCCGGCGGAAGGCGGAACACCATCTCCCGGTGACGTTCCGTTTTGGACGAGCGCCGAAAAAACGCCACCGCAAAAAACGCACTCAATCCCAGAATACAGTACTCGACCGGATGGAAATACCAAAACCCCGCAAGCGAGAGCCGGAACAGCTCAATCACGAGAATGATCACCATAATCCATGCCGCAAACCGCCAGTTTTCACCGATTCTCTGACAGATCTCGACGAAGCCGACCCATGAATTATCGCGTTTTGTCAGAATGCACTTATCGTACAGCATGGAGCCCCCTTTGGCCGGCGCCCCACGAGGGACAGACCGCCCGACGACGTTGATTTCCCGGCCCTTGCGACCGGGCGTTAGAGAGGTAATCTCCAATCGGGCGAGGTCAAACCCGAGGACGACTATTCGGACGGCAAAATTTCAGAACGCACAAACGGCGCGTCGAGTTTCCAACGTTCGTCCTCATAGACAAACACCATCGCCCGGGCCTCCCCCGTTCGGCTTACCGCATAAAGCACCTTCCTGGACTCGCTTTCGTCATCCTCGCGTCCCCCGAAGTCGTCGCGGATGTCCGCCAGACTCCCGATAAAAATATCCGCCACCGGGTCAAACGACACCTCCGCCCCGTCGATCATGAGCGTCTGCGCGTCAAACGCCCCCGCGGCCCCGCCTGACGCCGAATGGACGTCAAAATACGTCACCGTACGCGCGCTCATCCACGCCATCGCCCCCACCCAGTTCCGGTCGGCCAGTGCCGCAAAACACTGAATCGCCGCCCGTTTGGCATCGAGAAAACGACGCGTCAGTTCCTCCTGTGAAACCTCCTTCTTGGGCGCCGCCGTCCATTCCTGCTCGGGCGGTGCGTCCGGCAACGTGTACATCCGGGTACATCCCGGCACCGCCGTAATTATGCAAACCATTAAGGCCAGTTGACGCCAATTCACGATTTTACCCACTTCCTTGATACGACGCGCGCAGAGCGCAAAATGCCTCGTTCTGCCACTCGCCGGATATGCCAAAATCACCCAATGAACCCCATGTTTCCCCTGGATACATGCTTTCTCGAGGTGGGGGAAGTGTCCCCCCAACGCGGCTATTTCGCCCTCCGGGCTCAATACGCCGCGCCCCCCTCTGCGGGGGCCTGGCCCCCGCCCCCCGACCGTCACCTCAAGCCCTGACGCGCCCGCCCCTTCGCCCGGCGCCCCCATCCAGACGTTCCACCCTCCTGTCATCCTCGCGCGTTTTAACGGCTTGCGGGCGCGAATGTAAAGCGCAAGCACACCAACATTCCCCCATCCCCGTCGATTCCACAAAATCCGCGCGATACGTTGACAAAACAGACACACGGTCTTAAAAAGTTGCGGTTTTTTGCGGGGAGAAAAATATCCTCCTCACAACCACACACACATACATCATATCATTATTCTGTCCGCGCCGCGCGAGTCCTGTTCGCACGTGAGGCAGAAGTAGTCACAGTCACCGGCAGAACGCCGGATCGCCTTGGAGAACTTTAAAAATATATGAGCTATAGAAACGTCGCCATTATCGCGCACGTCGACCATGGCAAGACAACGCTGGTCGATGAACTTTTGAAGCAGTCCGGTAGCCTTGACAACAAGCGCAACGTCGTGGATCGCGTGATGGATTCCAATGCGCTTGAGCGCGAACGTGGCATAACGATTATCGGCAAGGCGACATCCGTGGAGTGGAAGGGCGTGAAAATCAACATCGCCGACACGCCAGGCCACGCCGATTTTGGTGGCGAGGTCGAGCGCATGCTGACGATGGTCGACGGCGTGGTTTTGCTCGTCGATGCGGCCGAAGGCCCCCTTCCCCAGACGCGTTTCGTCCTCATGAAAGCCCTTGCCCGGGGTCTCTCCGTCATCGTGGTGCTCAACAAAATCGACCGTCAGGACGCTCGCCCCGCCGAGGTGCTTGACGAGGTTTATTCGCTCTTTATCGACCTCGGCGCCAATGACGAACAAATCGAATTTCCGGTGCTTTATGCGATTGCGCGCGAAGGCGTCTCCGGCACGAGTCTCGACAACATCCAGCCCAACCTGGCGCCGATTTTTGACGCGATTCTCGAGTACATCCCCGAACCCAAGGGCGACCCCAACGGCAACCTCCAGGCGCTTGTCACCAACACGGACTATGACAATTACCTCGGCCGCATGGCCATCGGGCGCATCTTTGAGGGCACGCTGTGCGAGGACGAACTCCTCACCATCATGACCGAAAAAGGCAACCGTCAAATCAAGGTCGGTCAGCTTTATGTCTTTGACGGTCTCGACCGAAAACGCGTCAAGGAAGCGCCTGCCGGCGAACTCTTTTCGGTCGCCGGCGTCGAGGAGATCGCCATCGGCGACACGCTCTCCTCTGCCGACAACCCCGTGGCCCTGCCGCGCATCAAGGTCGACGAACCGACCATCGCCATGTTTTTCAGCGTCAATAACGGCCCCTTCGCCGGCAAGGAAGGCAAGCTCGTCACGACACGCCACATTTCCGAACGCCTGATGAAGGAAGCCCGCGCCAACGTCTCCCTGCGCGTCGAGGAAACCGATTCCAAGGACACCTTCAAGGTCGTCGGGCGCGGCGAGCTCTCGCTCTCCATCCTCATCGAAACGATGCGTCGGGAAGGCTTTGAACTCTGCATTTCCAAACCCGAAGTCATCACCAAAAAAGACGAAAACGGCAAAACCCTCGAACCCATGGAACGCCTCATCCTCGACATGCCCGAGGTCAATGTCGGCGCCATCACCCAAATGCTCGCCCTGCGCAAGGGCATCATGGATACCATGAAGTCTCTCGGCTCCGGCCGTGTGCACGTCGAATTTGACGTCCCCTCGCGCGGCCTCATCGGGTTCCGATCTCAGTTCCTCAACGAAACGCGCGGACTTGGCATCATGAACACGCTGTTTTCGGGGTGGGCCCCCTGGTTCGGTGCCATGACGTATCGCCAGAACGGCGCGCTCGTCGCCGACCGCGACGGCAAGAGCATTCCCTACGCCCTGTTCCACCTCCAGCCCCGGGGCATCCTCTTTATCGGTCCGGGCGTCGATTGTTATGAAGGCATGATCGTCGGTGAAAATTCGCGTCCCAACGATATCGACGTCAACGTGTCGCGCGAAAAGAAGCTCTCGAACATGCGCGCCGCCGGCCGCGACGACAACATCATCCTGACGCCGCCGCGCCAGATGAGCCTCGAGGAAGCCATCGAATGGATCGACGAGGACGAACTCGTCGAAGTCACCCCGGTGTCCATCCGTCTACGCAAACGCCACCTCACGGCCGCCGCCCGCATCCGTTCCGCCCGTGCCGCCAACAAGGCCAATGAGGCCGATGCCGACCGCTGAGGTCTGACCGAGCCCCACACACGGCGCGCGCAGGGCCGGGCCAGCAGCCCGGACCAAGCGCGCCCGCGGCCCGCGTATCCGACAGGATAGCGGCCGCCCCCACAAAAAAGCGGCCCGCGTATCCGACAGGATAGCGGCCGCAAACGGACAGCGCAGCGCCCCGCACAAAGGGGCGCAAGCTGGCCCCAACCACGCGACATCCGCGCGCTTCCGCCGCGTTTGCGTTTGCAAGAACGGGGGACGTGGTGTAAAAACACACGCAGGTTTTTTATCGCCGGAAATCGGCAAAAGAGATTTGCGCGATGCGCACGAGTTCGGGATCTGCGCCGGATTCGAGAGAGTTTCAGTGAGCATGCGCTCCCAAATCCTGGGGGCGAGGACTTTTTTTTCATCGTGAGGAAAATGATCAGAATTCAAGCTTGATGCCGGACGGACTGTCCGGTGTAGGCCAATTCCCGTGCGTGCTGTGACGCTCTTGAATACATGGCGAGTGTGCCCTGTGGAGAGTTTGTCATGACATTTTTTGAAGCCGCTTTGGAGGTGTTGCGCACCGCCCAGAGGCCGCTGGATTACAAGACGATTACGCAATTCGCAATCAGTCGCCAGCTTCTGGGCCATGTCGGGCATACGCCGGACGTCGTTATGGCGTCATGTCTGTTGCGCGCGGTGGATCGTTGTGAAACGGGCGCACTCATCAGGCTCGAAACCGGGGAGTTCGCCCTGCGAGGCTGGCCCGAGGAAGTGCTGGCACGCGCCGCACTCCCAAGAATTCCCGAAAGCACCGCTTCCGTCGAGTTTCCAGCAGCCAACCCAGGACTCGCGGACGAGCCTCAGGCCATGGCCCTCCTTGAAAAAGACGACATCCAGTTCCGAAAAGCCGTTCAGATGAAATTTGAACGAAACGCCTTCGGCATCGACGACCCCGACCCCGCCCCAGAAGACGACGTCAGCGTGCTGAAATTTGAACAGCTCCGAAACGAACTCAACGCACAGAAAAATTCTCACTTCAACCTGTGCGCCGCCATCGTCAAAATCCTCAGACAAGACCCCACCCCCATGCGAAGCAGCCAGCTCGCCTCCACCCTCTCCCAGAAACTCGAAACCCCTGTCTTTGAACAGTCCGTCGTCCTCGCCATGCGCGCCGACAACGCGTTGCGCGTTTCGCGCGGAAAACGCGCCGTCTTCATGCACATCCCACCAGACCTCTGGACACTCACCGAAAATTTCCTCGCAAGCTACATCCTCAAACTCGAGTCCAAACTCTACGATCTCTCCCGACAGCTCCGGATTTACTCGCTTCATGCCCTCTCCAGCCGCCTGCGAGAACTCTCCCCACAGGCCTGGCTCCAACTCGCCGTCATCATCATGAAGCACCTCAACTTCACCATCCTCTCGCAATGTCAGGACGCGCCACACGCCTATGTCTTTCGCGCCGAAGAGGCCCGCGGACTCACCTACATCCCCGTCGTCATCAAGGTCCTGCACACCCCCCTCGTCGAAACCTCCGACGTCATCGAATTTCGCGCCCAGCTCTCCGAACTCGGATACGATCACGGCGTCCTCATGACTAACGGCGAGTTCTCACGCGACGCCCTCAACGAATGCACCACCAAGGATTTGCCCGTCTACGCCTACTCGTCCCGCCAGATCGCCCCCATCATGCTCGACGCACGCATCGGCGTAACCCCGCACGAACTCCCCATCGTCTTCATCGACAACAACTTCTTCCAGGCCCTCTCCTCCAAAGACGCCCTCGAAAATAATCCACCCTCCCACGACCACTCGCCCAATCACGCGCCCAACCGCGCCCCCTCCCTCGACGATTCCGCCAACCCTTCCCCCAAACCCGATGCCGACCTCGAAGCCGTCTATGAAGAACTCGACGAAAAAGTCACCAGCGGCGAATTCCTCTACATCGACAAAGCCACCCTCGATTCCCCAAAGGTTTAACCCCCATCCGCGTTCTTTTTTGGGAGGGGGAAGCCTCCCCCTGCGCGGCTATTTCGGCTGCGCCTCAATACGCCGCGCCCCCCTCCCCGGGATAACCCCGGCGTCTCATTCACGCCATTGGGGCACTTCCACCGGATCTTCCGGGATCGACCAGTCTATCGGCTCTCGCCCGTGCTTTTCCAAAAACGCGTTGATCTTCGAAAACGGCCTGGACCCAAAAAAACCATGAAATGCCGACAACGGCGAGGGATGAGGCGCACACAGCACGAGATGGCGAGAATGGGTGATGCGCGATTTCTTGGCCTGGGCGTTCCGTCCCCAAAAGACAAACGCCACAGGATCCTCCTTCTCGTTGACCCGATCGATCACGGCATCGGTAAATGCCTCCCAGCCCTTGTTCTTGTGAGAATCGGCCTGGCCGTGACGCACGGTAAGCACCGTGTTGAGAAGAAGCACGCCGCGAAGCGCCCAGGCCGTCAAATCCCCGTGATGAGGCGGCTCCACCCCAAGATCGTCGTGCAACTCCTTGTATATGTTGACAAGCGAGGGCGGCGGCGGCGTCGGACGCAGTACCGAAAAACTCAGGCCATGCGCCTGGTTCGTCCCGTGATACGGATCCTGCCCCAAAATGACCACCTTGACGTCGTGATAGGGCGTCCAGTGAAGCGCATTAAAAATGTCATACATCCCCGGATGAATGACACGCGAGCGATATTCGTCGATGAGAAAGGCACGAAGCGTCCGGTAGGACGGCGCCTCAAAGGCGCCGCGCAACAGCGGCGCCCAGTCGTTATGCAGTATTTCCATGATCCGCCATCACAAACAACCGAATGACACTATCGTCACTCAAAATGCAAATTTGAAGGACAGAGGCAACCAGGCCTGACGCGTCCCCACACAAGGCTCACCAACCAGACGATCGCTGCGCTTCTTCCAGGCATGAGAGGTTTCCATCGCGATGGTCGTCGTAATGATGGGAAGAAGAACGACGAGAAGGGCCGAGAGCACGGGATAATCGTCGGCTAGAAAATACGCGGTGACATCGGCAATCAGTGCCCCAGAAAAGGCGCCCACAAACGGCTGCCAATACCCCGAGCGGCTGTCGGTGAGATAACCGCCCAAAATGGCCCCCGAAGCCACCCCGAGAGGATAAAGCACCGCCGAGGTCACAAACGTGGCCGTCAAATCGGTCGAGCGATGTTTGGCCGCAAGGTAGACGCCCGTCACAAAGGAAGTGCCGCCGGCTATCGTCCCAAACAAAGCCCCCATCCCCACTTCGGCAAAACCTCGCAGGGCCGGATGCGCCTCGCTGGACTTCTTTTGCGGATTCCCCACATCGACGTCCTGCGAAAACGCAGAATCAGGCACCATACACCCCATTAAAGAGATAATAAAAATAAATATTAACGAAAATTTCTGCATAAAATACACAAATTCAAAACTCAAACGACTCCATCACGGACTCACCTGGACATCCGGAACCGCAGGCGGAACACCCGGGGCAGACGGGGCGGAATGACCGGGATTGCCGCTGTTGGCCAGGTTGATCTTTCGGAGTTCCTCGACAGAGATGGGCGGTTTGGAGGAAAAATGAAGCGTGACGTCGATTTGCGCACCCTCGCCAAGCGGCCACAGCGTCGCCTTGGAACGCATGCACGACTCAAACTCCGGATGGGCAAACGTGTCAGAATACCCCGTCACCTCGGAAACTTTTTGATCCTTGCCGACGAGGGACATCGTGGCAGACCCTTTGGCGGTCTCGTCCTGGGCCAAAATGAGCTTGTAACAAAACGCAAACGAGGCTTTCCTGAACATGAACGAACGCTCCACATCGATGGGCGTCATCCCCTTTGGACTGTCATCCACCGTGAGCCGCAAAATGGGAATCGGAAGCCGCGGATCATCCTTCTTCTTGATCCTCTCGTTGATTGCCTTGATCTTCTCCTCCGACAGATGCGATCGCGTCAATTCGGTGTTTTTCTGCTCGGCAGCCTGCTGGCTCACCTGGACCTCCTGCGTGGCCACCTGTTCGACGGGCTTGTCCTTGGCCTGGCATCCGCCAAAGGACAAAAGCGCCACAAGGCTCCATAAATAAATTTTGTTTTGCATGATGATCACTGTCCAAAAGGGCGTCCGTGACGCTCTGTCGTGAGGTTTGTTTTTTCGGGTGGGGGGACGCCCCCCCCTGAGCGGCTATGTGCTCGGCCTCCGGCCTGTGCGCATACGCCGCTACCCCCCGGGCGCACACCATTTACAGTCCGCTGCCGGAGAGATCCCCCGTAATGGTGATGTCGTCGATACGAATCGTCGCATTCTGATCACTGACGCCATACGGATAAATGCGGATCTGAAGGGCATTCAGATTGTCGGCATTGGGAACGGCCGTCGAGGCAAATTCCACAAATTCGTTGGTGGTGTCAAATGTCAAAGGCGCACCGACGATCGAATCGATGTCCTGAATATGGGAAACGACGGCCACCGATTTTTCAAATATGCCGGAACCCGCCACGTTAAAAGTGATGTGAATATTTTTGTATCCGGTCGTCGGCAGATCGATGACAAAATGCTTCGCGTCATACTTCAGCGCACTCTCCGTACTCCAGTTGGCCGCAGAAGCGGCGGCCTCGGGATAACCTCCGGTCCCCGTGAGCATATTGAGTTCAGACCCATCACTCAGTCTGAGAGTGGCCTGGGATGCGAGTTCACCGCTGTCGGGCGCAACGGCGGAAATTTTTTCATTCTTTGTAAATTTGGCAAACGTCCAGCGCGCCAGAACGGCCTGATCAAAGGTCTTGGGCGCAACGGTGAGGTCGCGCATGTACGACTGGGGGGCCACCGACTCTTCCATGGGCGGGCCGTACTCAATCGGACAGAGGTAATAACTCGTCTGGGCCAGCCCTGAAATATGGACTTTGAACACACACCCATACGTGCCCGAAGCCATGGCGGCATACGAAAGATCGGCCACCAGACTCGACTCGTTCTCAACACAATCCGGACATTCGACAAACGCCGACGGGGATTTCAAACTCCAGGAATACGTGTACGCCGTCTTCTGCCCACAGGCCAGAACGCCCTCGAGCTTGGTGTAATCATACTCCGGATCGACAATGACGCGCACGTTTCCCCTGACGCTCTTGGCATCTTCGTCATTGTCCAAAGTGGTAAACTCGCACGTCATGATCCCGTTGACGGGCTGGGGCTCGGGGAGACATTCGCCGTTTTTGCACCCAAATTCGCACTGACGCGTCGTGGCGTGCCAGTTTCCATCGGTACACGATTCGATGGTGGGGCCGCTGCATCGATAGGTGCCTTTCTCACAGGGTTCCTCCACTTTTTCGTCACATCGTCCGGAGGTGCATCCATAGTGGCAGAGATCGTCGGTTGGCACCCAGACTCCCCCCTGACACACCAGCGTTCCCGTGGAATCGGCGTTGCATTTGCGGCCACCTTCGGTATTGCACGTATCCGTCGCCACGAGGCATTGCCCCCCGTCACAGCCATGTGCACATACACTCGGAACCCATGCGCCACCGGTACACGTCATCAGGCTCCCCGCATCGTCGCTGCACTTTTTCTCACCCTCCGTAC
>CAMCLY010000124.1 GCA_945875805.1 uncultured Myxococcales bacterium
TTTCGCATTTCGGGGGGCGTGGGGGGACTGGTCCCCCCACAAAAAAACAAAAACATCAATTCACGGCGCATGAATCGATGGACGTGCGAGCCTCGTTGTTGTTGGCGTTGCACTCGACGGTTGTTTTTCCGCCTTGTCCGTCGTCGTTGACGACGATGACGATGTCGCCGATGGCGTCCTTGCCGCTCATTTGACATGAGACGGGAAGGCATCCGCCGATGGGCACATTGGCGGTGGTGTATGATGTACAGAGGAACGAGCGCGTTTCGGATCCGTCCTCATTTTTATCTATTTTGTAGAACGTCGCGGGCATGAGGGAGGCGACCATTTTTGTCCCACGGTTACAAATGACGGCATTGAGGGTGATGACGTCCTGAGCGCTTTGGCAGACGTCACCCACAAAGCGTCCGGTGATATCGGGTGCGGTATTGGCGCCGCTGGCGCCCTGCACGTTTTGTCTGAAGTTATTGAGCGTGGGCGAGGTGGCCTTGAAGTTCATGATCCAATCGACGGTTTTGGGGATGGTCATGTCGTCGAGGATATTGGTGATGGTGTAGACGTGCTGATTCCAGAGGTTTCGGGAGCTCATCCAGCGGTCGAGGCGATCGCGCATGACGCGGACGCCGGTGACGCGTTCGGCGTTATTGCGACTGGCACGGCACACATAACCGCCGGCCTGATCGGCGGCGGTGAGACCGGTCGTGCATGTGTATTCGTTGAGGATGTTGCCCAACATGTCCGTGCGCGAGTTGCACTGATCCGTCGAGGTACACCGACACAATCCGAGTTCGCCTTCGGCGCTTCGCACGCAAACGCCGGATTTACAATCTTCGTCGGTATCGCAACGCAACCCGCGGTGGATGGGGTCGATGGTGGCACATCCCATGGCGTTGTTGGAACTGACGATGATTTCGGCGGATTCGTCGTTGTCGACGTCGGCGATGACGGGGTATTCGTGCCACGTGGCGCTGGAGTGATACGCCGAGAAGAGGACGTCGCCGGTTTTGCCGTCGTAGACGCGCGTGTAGCATTCGTCGGCATACACGGCTTCCATGGCCCCATCGCCATCGAAGTCGAAGAGGGACGATCCGGTGGACGCGCTGGACTTGTCCTGGGATGTTTTTTCCCAAATCCAGCTTTTCCCGCCGCATTCTTCGGGATGGACGGCACACAACGGGTCAAAGACGCGGTAGGCGTCGCCAAAGGCGGTGGCGACTTCGGGGCGTCCGTCGCCGTCAAAATCGCCGATGGTGCACGGACCGCCCCCACTCATGCCTGTCACACGAAGCAGTTTCTGGCCTGTAAGCGTCGAGATTTCGACGACGCCGCCGCCACATCCTGCCGTTTCGGCAATGCCGTCGAAGTGGTCAAAATCGAACGTTCCGTCTTCGAGGGGCGTTCCAAAATCGGCATACGCCATGTGTTGACTGGTTGAACGCACGTTGGCGTAGGTTTTGACCCATTGTTTTGTTTCGTCGTTCCATCGGTAAATGCTGGATGTACCGATGGCTTCGATGGCGCCATCGCCGTCGAAGTCGCCGAGCGTGGTCAACACGGAAAGTTCCCCAATCGCGCCTGAGTTTACCCTTGCACCGGTGCGAGAATCGTAGACCTCGCCATACGATCCAAGGATTTCGGGGATGCCGTCGTCGTTGAGATCGTGAATGGCGGGACCGCCCCATCCTGTGGTCGAACCGGGGGTTGCCCACATCCGGACGTATTTATTCTGATCCACGTCCCAATGAAACGCGACGATACCACCGCCGGATCCGGCTTTCTGCACCTGACCGCGTCCGGCGAATATCTCGACGAAGCCATCGCCGTCGACGTCGGCCATGGCGAGGTTTGAGCCGCCGATGATGTGGTTGTCGTCATCGAATATGGACTCCATGAGCGCACATGTCTCGCCGTGAATGATGCGAATCACGCCGTAATACCGGATGTCCGAGCCCTGACCGGAGGGCGCGCCACCGTCGCCGTTGTTGTAGGTCGTGAAAATGATGGCCTGGGCACTTCCGGTGTCGTGGGGCGTTTTCATGACGAGCGGAGTCATCAACACATTGGCGTGATTGGGATAGGCGTCGCCCTCCGCAGGCGCTTTCCATTCACACTGAATGGCCGCTTCAAACAGACCGGGGATCGTCTTGTAACGGCATGTGTCGTCGATATCGCCGTCCTTGTAGGCAATGCAGGCATTTTTCTTGGGGCAGTCGTCCGAGAGGCAGCAATAGGAATCGTTGCCGCAATCGTCGTTCTGGTTACACAGTCCGAACACGGGGGCACACACCCCATCGATGCAGACCCGATCGTCCCCTTCACAAATATGGGTGGCATCGCACACATCCCCCACTCGCACGTCGTCGACGCACACGCCGTCCACGCAACGCCCTATGACGCACAACAAAATATTGTCGTCGCATGCGCCACCATTGAACACGTTGTCGTCAATACAAACGTTGTTGACACAATCGAGGATGCCCTGACAACCGGGGATTTCCATGCAGGCCTCGCCAAGGGCGGGGAGGGCTTCGCACTGATGGGTTTCCAAATCGCAATACTGGTCGCGCTCGCAGTCAAAATTGGAGGCGCACTGCGTGTCGGGGGGCAGCGTACACACGCCGTCCAAGCACACCCCTTCGGCACAGGTATCGTTGGGCGTGCACGCCTCGCCGAGGGGAATTTTTCCGGCGTCGGGATCCACCACACACGTCTTGGTGGCGTCGTCGCACTTAAACCCTTTGTCGCACTGGGCGTTGTCGGTACACGTTTTCTCGTCTTTGACGCATGTTTTGGTGGCGTCGTCGCACTTAAACCCTTTGTCGCACTGGGCGTTGTCGGAGCACTCGACACACGTCTTGGTGGCGTCGTCGCAGTGTCCGGTTTTGCAGACGGCGTTTTCGGCCGAGCAGTCGTCGCCCAGGGCGATTTCGACGACACACCGGTCGTTTTGACAGACTTCCGGGTCTGCGCAAATCTGGCCGCCACATGTCTCTGTCGGTTCGCCCGTCGAAATGGAGCTGTCGTCCGAACAGCCCCCGGCGGCCAGAATGGCCAGGGCGCACAAAACCCTGTTCAAATGCAGGTTCTTCTTCATCGTGTATCTCCTTGTTCCACAAAATGGACGTCCCCACCATCGCACGCGTTGTCCGCCCGTTCTGTATGTCACTGGTATCGATTCTTGAGTGTTCACGTCCATCCGTGCGCACCGCGCATTCCATGAACGTGCGCACTTTAGCGCTTTTGAGTTCTCATTTCAGTTTTTCGGACCCCGGGAAATCTCTGACGGACGAGCAACAGAGGGGGTAGCGGCGTATGCGCGCAAGGCCGGAGGCCTGAGCACATAGCCGCTCAGGGGGAGACTTCCCCCTCCACAAACCCAAACCAAATTCAGAGTGGGAACGGGCGTATGCTCCGACACTCGCGCGGCTATCGGACGTGTTCGAGGATCGTGCGGTGCGTCCAGTCGATGACGAGGGCGGTGCCATTTTCGAGAAATTTGTCGACGCCGAGATGGCGAGCGAGGGTGCGAATGACCCCGCCATGACAAAAGAGCAGATACCGTCCGGGGGGGAGGGTATTGACGAAACGCGTGACACGCTGGCTGACTATGGCGATGTTTTCGCCGTTGGGCGTGACGAAATCGTCGGTAAACGTATACAGGGCGCGGACCCAGTCCTGCGGGAGGCTGGCGATGGGTTTGCCGTCATAATCGCCAAAGCAGAACTCCTTGATGGCGGGCTCGATGACGGGCGCGGGAAACCCGGCATAGCGGGCGGTATCCTGTGTCCGCTGTAACGGCGAGGCATACACGGCGTCAAAAGAGACTGAGGCAAGCTTGGGCTTGAGGGCTTTGGCCTGCTGCACGCCAAGGGGAGAGAGGGTGGCTTCGATCCATCCGGAGAGGATTCCGGTCGCATTTTCGACGGTTTCTCCGTGACGGACGAGCCAGAGTTCCACATAATCCAAATCAGACATGGAAATTTCCTAAGATTGCGGACTACCTGTTTCGGGAGAAGTCCGGAGGGGATTGTCTTTGCCGATGCGTTCTTCAAAGCACCGGCAACAGATGGGTTTGTAAAGCGCCTCGTCGCCGAGTTCGATTTCGTCGCCCTGCACACAGGCATTGCCGTTGCGCAGTTTGATGTTAAACACCGCTTTTCGGTTGCAGAACGCGCACGTCGTCTTGACCTCTTCGATGGAATCGGCCACCTCCATCAGGCGCTTGGATCCTTCAAAAAGGCGCGTCATAAAATTCGTTCGCAACCCATAACAGATCACGGGAATGTTGAGATCCACCGTGATATTGCGCAATTGTTGCACGAGATACTCGCTCAAAAACTGGCACTCGTCGACGATGACGCAATCGATCCCTTCAAACCGTGCCATATCGAGCGTCGTATCGGGGGTCACGAGAATATCGGCACGGCGGTCCAGGCCGGCACGCGAACGGATGACGTCAGCCCCAAAGCGCGTGTCTATCGACGGCTTGATCAGGATGACGCGTTTGCCCTGCTGTTCGTAATTGTAGGCCACCGCCAGAAGGTTAAGCGTTTTAGCGCTACCCATGGCGCCATAGCGAAAGTAAAGTTTTGCCATGATTGAGTTTCCAGCACAGAACAGAAATACCGCGCCACATCCCCATGACGCGAGCCGACCTTATACACGGGACGCCCACCCACTGGACATCAAAGTGACATTTGCAATAAGAAAATTTCAGCATCCATAAACGTGATAAGAAAAACGGGGACTGCAAACGTGATGAGAAGGCCCCGTAACGCTCACGAACTGAAGACACTGTGGAGAAGACATGCTGGAACGCCGGGAATCCCAACACCTCGTTTTTCAGAAAAGACGGCGCAAAGCCGATTGGGCCAGGCCCGTCATTTTTGGCCTTTTTCTGACGGGAATCGCCCTCGTCATTGTGTCTTTTGCCCTTCGCGAAGACGAAAGCGAAATGCCCGCGCCCCCCGAACGCCGAGCCATCACCGCGCATGCCTCCTCGCGCCCCTCGCCCCAGTCGGCCGAACCGACAGCCCAAACCGACCCAGAAGCGCCTGCCGACGAGTCCAAGCCTGCCCCCAAAGCGGCCGTGGCCGAGTCCAAACCTGTGGCCGAGTCCAAACCTGTGGCCGAGTCCAAACCTGTGGCCGAGTCCAAACCTGTGGCCGAGTCCAAGTCTGCCCCCAAAGCGTCCTCCGATTGCAGCACGCGCGCGGCCGCCGCTTCCCTGGCCGCCCTTCCCATCGCCCACGGCGCCACCGCCCCTCAGCTCGGCCGCTTCCGCCTCCAACAAGGCCCCGTGCTCTACGACAAGAACACCTCCCCCGAAGCCATCCTCGCCGCCCAGGCCACCACATACATCGTCGTCGCGGGCGACATCCTCGGGCGCATCGCCCAAAAACACGGATGCACCACCGCCCAGCTGCAGCGCGTCAACCGCCTCCGCGACGACCAGATCAAAATCGGTCAAAAACTCCTCATTCCCAACTGCAAGGACGGCACCCTGCCCGATCTCCCTCCCCCCGACGACGCCCAAACCCCGCCCGTCGCCCAACGCGGGCGCTGGTGGAAACGCTCCCCCGTCAACACGACCGCCCTGCCCAAACTCATGGCCGAAGAAAACTTCAAACCGCCCCAGAAGTTCATGGCCTTCATTCTCGAACTGACGTTCGACAGCACGCGCCAGGTCGTCACGCGCGAACGCGCCTTCGACTACCGCGGCACCTCCTCCTCCAACTCCGGATGGAACCCCGCCTCCGCCGTCAAAATCTTTGCCGCCATCGGCGCCCTGCACCGCATCGACGAACTCGGCTTCACCTCGCGCGCAAAAGTCACCTTCCACGGCAAAAAAACATACTCGACAACCGTCAGCGCCCTCATCGAGGCCGCCATCATCCAGAGCGACAACATCGCCTACAACCGCGTCGTCCAGCTCGCGTCTTTCGACAAACTCCACCAGGAAATCCTGACGTCCAAATTCGGCATCACCCAGACCGCCCTCAACCGCGCCTACCAAATCTCGACCTGGGAAAGCCTCGGCGAAAATCCCTCCCTGCGCATCGCCCCCGCCATCACGTTGCAGGAAGGCAAAAAGACCCACAAAATCCCCGCCTCGCGCTCCAAAGCCCACGCCGTCTGCAGTTCCAGCGCCTGCACCTCCCTGCAGGACCTCGCCGAATCCTCGCGCCGTCTCATGCTCCAGGAGCAGTTGCCCGCCAGCGAGTCCTTTGACCTCAAACCCAACGATCTCATCATGTTGCGGCGCGCCATGCGCAGCCCAGACCGCACCCGCGGCACCGAAATCGTCGACCGCTTCGCCGCCGTCTTCAAGGACAGCCGCGTCAAATTCTACTCCAAGCCCGGATTCTCCGAGGACTGGTTCACCGACAACGTCTACATCTTCGACCCGCGCTACAATCAGGCCTGGATCGTCGTCATGACCGGCTACCCCGGCCGTTCCTCCCTCAACAGCGCCGCCACGGCCATCGCCAAAATCATCAGTGCCGGCAAACTCCGCAAAATTCCCTAGTTTCCCTCCGTCGCCAGCACGTCAATCGAAGTCTCGACGAGGGGGCGTTGCGGGGGCATCCCCCGCATCGGGGGTAGGCGCGTAGTGGGCGGCGGCTATCGCGCCCTGCGGTCTCGATACGCCGACCGCGCGCGGCTATTTCACTGCCGTTCAATACGCCGCGCCACAAGCGACGTAGGGGGCCGTGGCCCCCTCACCCCCACGCACCACGCAAGGTGGACAGCGCCCACGTCTGAACAGACCAAACCTCAGCGTATTTTGAGGGTCTTCCAGACCGCATCGAGCGTCTTCTGACTGTCGAGTCCCTGCAAATCCACCCCGAGAATCGTCAGGGAACCGCCGGATTTGTACGTCTGCTGGGCGCCCACGCTCACGCCGTCCATTTCGAGAAGCGACGCGCTGCCTTTCCAGCCCACGACCGACGAGGGACGCGACGACCCCGTGCCCGCCGCCTTGTGCAACCGCGTGTTCTCCTTGCGCTCGCCCACACGCCGGTCCTTCGTGATGACCGGCTCGCCATAACATCCCAGGACGCGCCCGGACTCCGGGGCACAGCCGCCACGCCCTTCCGCAAGATGGGCATCGACGACGTCGACGATCACGGGAATGTCATCCCGCGCCTTCAAAAGCTCGGGATTCCACGCAATCTGGCCATTGCACGCGACGCTGTGGATCAGGAGGCCCTGCGGGGCTTCGACCGCACCCGTGACCGTTTCCACCCCCCATTCGGCGGGAATCAGGCTGGCCAACGGGCGCTCGTGCGCCACGATGCGGTTCGCCGGACGCATGGCCTCGTCCGAACGACAACGCGCTTCCTCGACGATCGTCATCACGCGCTTTCCGGGACGGTAACTGAAGACCAGCGAGGGCAGGCTCTCAAGCCCCGAAGCCTCGACGGCCGTGAGGCGGATGTGGGCGGCGGTGTCGGGCATGATGAGGGCGAGGTCTTTGGTTTCTGCCAAAGGCGTCCAGGTCGCGCCGTCCGCACTTTGATAGAGACGGTAACCCTTCGCATCTTTGACGGCTTCCCAGCGCACGACGACGCGTCCGTCCGATTCCCGGCGATACGACACCACGCGCGGCACGGCAGGCATTTTGACCCCGCGCACGTCGCTCAGATACGGGCGAATCATGCGGTCTATCGCCTGACGCGTCAGCTTGCGATTCTTGTTGCCATTGACGACCACCGAAAACGCATACGTGTGCCCGTCAAACCCGTTGACCATAAACCCGGATCCCGAAATGACGTCGCGTAGCGTGCCCGATTTGGCATACACGCGGCCCTTGGCGTCATCCGTGGCGAGCCGACCACCATACGTGCCATCATACCCCGAGATCGACAGCGACGCCGCCCACTCGCGCCCAAACGTCGACCGTTGAAGCACCCACGAAATGAGAGACGTAAAAAAGGAGGCCGAAATGCGGTTGTCGTGCGACAGCCCAGATCCGTCGTGCACTTTGAAGCCTTTGGTGTTCAAACCGATGCCGTCGAGCCACGCCTTGACCGCTTTGGCTCCAGCTTCATACGTGTTTTTGCCGTATTTGGCCGACCCAAGCGCCAGCATCAACATGTCCGCATATTCGTTGTGACTCGCACGATTGAGCGGCACCGCCGCTTCGGACAACACCGGGGAGCGCCACGTCGCCACGACATCGCCGTCGCGTTTTGAATTTTGCACGACAGACATGCCCGCATGGGCAATCTTGTTCTTCTTAAGCAGCGCGGCAAACTGGTTGCTCACCCGGCGCAGATGCGCGCCCGTGTCGAGCGTCCCCGTCGCCGTCCCGCCATACACGACATACCCAGAGACGATCACGCGCCCCGTGATCTTGCGGATGCCACGCGCCTTGAGTTGAGAAATCATCCCAATGAGCGGCACATCCCCAGAATGGTAAAAACGCGTCGACCACGTAAAATCATGGTCAATGTGAAGCTGAAGGTCGCCTTTTAAGACGCCATCGACGATTTTTCCCCGTGCCAGCAACGCCGATTCAAACTGATGATCCGGCCCCAAAATGCCAAACGCCGCCGCCGTCGTGACGAGCTTTGTGTTGGACGCCGGCTTGAGTCCCTTGTCCGCATTCTTCTGATAAACCACCTCGCCCGTGTCGAGATCGACGATGTGCACGCCAATCGCCGTGTTGCGCAACGCCTTTTCCCCCATGGCCGTTTCGAGGCGCTTGGCCAGCGCCTTCTTTTGCGCGTCTTTTAACGTCAGCTTCGGCAGTTCAATGTCCGATTGCGGCAACGTTTGCGACGCTTTTCCGCCTTTTGCGTTCGCGTGGACCGGTTTTATGTCCTCCCCTTTGGGAGACACCTTTTCGCGTTTCACCTCGGGCGTCTTTGCATCGGGAACTTGTGCGGATGTGCGCTCAATCGTCCTCAAAATGGGCTCGTCCTGCCCAAAACATTCTCCGGCAAGAACGTTTCCCAATACCCCCACACACAAACACACGATCCCCAGCTTCCCTGCCATGATACCCGCCGCGCGGCTCGAACTGCATACCCCGAAACGCTGCCGCATGAGCGCTCCGATCTGACTACCATCGCACAGATCCTCAATCTGGACAATTTTCGGGCGTTTTGTGCGTGGGGAGTTTTTTTTGTGTGGGGGGACGAAGTCCCCCCACGCCCCCCGAATTGCGAAAGGGCCGCGCGGCG
>CAMCLY010000125.1 GCA_945875805.1 uncultured Myxococcales bacterium
ATGCAGACGTTTTTGGAAAAATTGTGAAAGGCTGACTCATAACACTCTGCAACTGTTATCCATGGCATTCATTAGAATTATTGCAAATAGATACTGAACAACTTCTAACACACTCAAACAGAACTGAAGTTTTTATAATGCCTCGCATTCGGTCAATCGAGAGCAATGGCGAAACTTGAAGTCATCAGGCGAGTGGATGTTTCCATCCGCTTTTGTTTTATTCTTCTCATGACTTGGGTCTGATTGGGCCGGCATGGAAGATGAGGTGTCGAAATGCACATGACGTCCCGTCAAAAAAAAGCCCCTGCGCCACCAAGTGGCGCAGGGGCCTAATGAGATTTTCCATCATGAATGCGCGGCGTATGCGCACAGGGGGAACCCCGAGCACATAGCCGCGCGAGCCGCCCGTATGCCATGAGGCATAGGGCGGCCCCACGCATGGATTACTGGACGCTGTTCGCGTTGTCGTAGCACTGAATGCCCAAATGCTCGCGCAACGTGAAATACGCATCGCTCATGGCGAATTTGGTCAGTTCGGCAATGCGTTCATCGGCGGTCAGCTTGGAGGAACGCAACTCGTCTTCGTTTCGGATACAACGGGCTGCCGTATCGATATCGCAACTCAAAAGCAACGCGGCACGGTCACAAGAGAAGTCGCAGGCTTTGAGCCATGCGGAGGTATTGACGGATGCTTTCTTGTTTACAATATCGATCAGCATCTGCCTGATTTCGGTCTGAGAGCCACGCGGCACGTTCTCGAGCGCATTCTTGATGTTCTTCTGATTCTCATTCTGAGGAGGAATGTTGTTCAGATACATCATCGAAGCCTCGATAATCGTCTTGAGACCTGCCGATCCAAGTCTGACACCGGACATATAGAAATGCATGAGGCGGAACAGATTGTGAGCGATAATGAAGCGCAGTTCGTTCACAGAACGCCCTGAGAACATGTTACTGGCAAGGACAAACGCGTTGGTCGAGATATTGGCGATGCGCATGCCGCTGTGTACAATTTCGCTCTGATATACGGGAATTGAGGAGTAGGGCAAGCCAATGGCATCCGCGGCAATTTTGAAGATGCGCCAGAAGATCTGATCCGCATTGTAAGGAAGATTGGCTTTGCGCTTCGCAATGCCCTCATCCGCAAGTTTGAAGCAGAACGTTTCGCGCAGATACTGCTGATAATGCACAAAGAGGAGGTTGAGATCGTTTGAAAGCGTCGGATGGAAGAGCAGATTCCGGACATCATCCGACATGAGTCGGTTGACCGCCCCCTGCAACTGATCCTCGGCCTCGTCGTGATGCTTGACCTCATCGGGCATGGCGATATTCCGGGCACACGTGATGTCACTGATGCACCAGGCTTTGTCGTAATCGCCCATGCTGTAATAGAGATAATAGAGCGAACGATAATTGCGCTGTTCCTGTTCGGGCGTCATGTGGTTGCCCTGGAGGTCAATAATGGTGCGGATTTCCTCAATGGCATCCTGAGCATGATCGGGCATCCGGATGTAGAGCTGGGACAGGATATTGTGGAGTTTCTCGTCATTCGGACTGAGTTCGCTTGCCTTTCTAAAGGCGTTGATGGCGTTGTCCCATTCGTTAAGGCGCGTGCGGTAAATCTCGCCCAGTCCGTACCACAACAACCGCATCGTGTCGTCAAATTCAGGACTGTTTTCGGCTTTCACGCGAGCGATCATGCGCAGGTAATTCTGCTCCAGGCTCGGCCAGTCACGCGAAGCCGTGAGGATGCGGTCGATGGCTTCAAATGCGCGAAGTTCGCCGACGTTTTCGTCGAGGGTTTTGTTGAAGTATTCCACGGCCTTGTCGTCAATCTGGAGCTCGTCGCGATAAATCACGGCGATCGTGTAGTAGAACTTGGCCACTTTCTCGCTATCCTCTTCGGACTCGCAGAGTCTGTCGATGATGGCGATGGCATTCTCCCACTGTCCGGTGGCGTGATAGATGGAGAGGAGTTCGTTGAGAACAATGCGAGAACCGGGATCGACTTCCAACGCTTTGTAATAGGCCTCGATCTGTCGCTGCGGGTCATTGAGTTTATCGTGGTAAACCTTGGCGATTTTCATGAGTTCCGCGAACTTGATGTCCTTGTCGTCCTGTCGTTCCATGTGAATGTTCATGTAATAGACAAGGGCTTCCCAATCCGCCATCTGGTCGCAAACATCGATGATGAGCTCAAGGGACGGCATCTGAGTGCCATCGGCCTCGAGAATGCGCTCGAGGAGCTGACGGGCAAGCGCGAGTTCGCCGGTGGCTTTTTTGGCAACCGCGGAATCATAATAGATCTGGATAACCTGTTCCGCAGTGAGTTCGCCGCTGAAACGCTCAAGAAGACCCTGGAACATCTTGTAGGCGCGATCGTAATCCTGGGCCTCGAGAAGTTCCTCGCCCATTCCCATCAGGGTTGGCGCGTAATCCTGGTTGAGTTCATAGGACGCACGATAAAACTCAAGCGCACGTTCGTGCTGGGCCAGATTCTGACAACACAAACCGGCCTTGTAATTGAGCGCATAGAGTTCTGACGTATCTGCGGTCACAAAACTCAGACCCTTGATGACGATTTCAAAGAGCAGGAGCGCGCGGGCATACGCTTTTTCGGAGAGACATTTTTCGGCAAGCGGCCAGGCGGCGGCCACGCAGTCCGGCTGAAGCGTAAGGGCCTCGTTGTAATAAGCGTACGCATTGACGGAGTCGTCAATCTTGTGCAGGGACACATCGCCAAGCACGCAGTTGATCTGGGCTTTGGCGTCGAGTTCACGCGTATATTCGACCTTCTGCTTGAGCGTCCGGACAAGTGACTGCCAATCTTCGTGACGCTCATAGAGTGCACAAAGCGCATCAATGGCAGGCATGAACCCGGCATCCACATCGAGGCAGATTTTATACCGTTCCTCGGCTGCGACATCATCCTGAAGTTTCTGATCGTAGATGGTGCCGATGCGGAAGTGTACCTGAAGCGCCTCGCTCATATCAGAAATGCTGGCAATAATGCGGTTCAGATAGTCGATGGCACTGATGTAATCCTCGGCACTTTCGTAGAGGTCGGCCAACGCGTAGAGTGCGGGCACGTCGTTGGGAACGATCGAAACAATGGCCTGGAAGGATTCCACCGCGCGATACGCATCGGCGACCTTGTCCCGATAGACAACGCCGAGTTTGCGATAGAGTTCGACGTGTTCTGCCGGATTGGCGAGGGTATTGATGTGCGTGTTGAGGATATCGATGAGATCCTGCCAGCGCTCGACGATTTCATACAGTCTCTCGAGTTCGACGAAGGCAGACACTCGCGCCGGATCGATGAGCGTCACCTGAACCATGCTCGTGATGGCGTTTTCGTAATCGTTGAGATGGTGTTCGTAAACCTGGGAGAGCTTCGAGTAGATGGCAATCTGCTCTTCCGCATCGCTGAGTGCCGCAAGCTGATACTCATAAATCTTGAGGAGATCGCTCCAGCGTTCAAGTGCGATATCGACGCGTTCGAGAGCCTTGAGTGCCTCGACGTGAGTTTCGTCCATCTGAATGACGAGGGCGTAGGAATCGGCCGCCTTTTCGTAATTCTGGAGACACTGCTCCCAGATCGTTCCGATCTTAAAGCGCACGGCAATTTTTTCGTCCGAATCGTCCATGACCGCGCATTCGCGTTCGAGAATATCGACGAGTTCATTCCACTGCTCCGCAGCCTCGTAGATTCTCGCAAGCTCCTTCATCACGTCAAGACGATCCTCGGAAAGGCGGAACGCCTGCATGTAACAGTCGATGGCCTGACCGATGTCGCCGATTTTCTCCTCAAAGACCTTGGCAAGTTCCATGAAGAGGGTCACGCGATCATCCGTCACAGTGGTGAGTTCGAGACGACGCAACAATGTATTGACGAGTTCGTCCCAGTTTCCGAGTCTCCAGAAGATCTCGGTCATGGCCGCGAGAGCGTCAAGGTTATTGGGATCGACGCCGAGAACATACTGGAAGTGCGTCCAGGAACCCTCATTGTTGTTGAGATGGTGGAAATACCATCGCGCCACCGTATTGTGGAGAGCCAGCGCATCCGCGGGCACCGTGGTCTGTTCGATGAGACCTTCATAAAGGTTGACGAGATCCTGCCACTTGGAGGTGAGTTCGGCCAAACGTTCGATTTCAGAGACAAGGCGTTCCTCTTTCCAGTTCTCGGGAATCGCGGACTGGAGAACTGCAAAGGCCATCTCGGGCTGCTGGAGTTTTTCCTCCGCAATCCGAGCCCCCTTGAACAGGAGGTCGAGTCGGGACTTCTGGTCTCCTACGATTTCGGCACGTTCGATATAGGCACCGAGAAGTTCCTGCCACTGCTCGTGATTTGTATAGAGTACTTCGAGGGCCTCAAAGGCGGCATGACGTTCCTGATCGAGATCGAGAATGCTCTGGTAAGCCGCGGCAGCCTTGGCAATGTCGCCAACCTGCTGTTCCCAGATTCCGGCGATCTGATTGTACAAAGCCACTTTCTCGTCGAGGGATTCGACGATGGCGATCTTGGAGTTGAGGGTGGACACCACGTCTTCCCAACGCCCTTCGGATTCATACAAACGCTCGAGTTCGTCGAGAGCCTGAACGTGTGTGGAATCGAGCTGAACGACATAGAGCCAGATCTGAATGGTGTCGTCGACGCGCCCAAGGCCGTCCAGAACACCGGCAAGTTTGACCGCACATGCCAGTTGCGCTTCAAAATCGAGCTGATTGGACTGGAGAATTTCGTGGAGAATATCCGCAAGTTCATCGGGATTATTGAGCGCTTCATCGAGGGCTTCGATGGCGCGCAAGGTTTCCAGATCGGTGGGCACAACCTGGTGAGCACTGTGCCAGAAATCGAGAGCGCGTTCGTTGTCCTCGAGCTTGTCACGATAGAGTCGACCGAGTTTGCGATAGGTTTCAAGCTGGAGTTCCGCATCGCCTTCAGTCAGAGGAACCTGACGTTCCAACACGTCGGCTACATCCGCCCATCGTTCCGCGCGAGTGAAAAGTATCTCGAGATTCTGCAGTGCCACGAGGTTGTCGCCAAGAACATCGAGAACCTGATACCACAGATCGACGGCATCATCAGGCTTGTTGAGAATCTCACTGTTGAGCTGGGCCCGTTTGCCCCACAGCTCCACGCGTTGCTGATCGTCGTTGCTCGCAGCGGCCTCTTTATCAAAAATCTCATCGAGAGACTTCCAATCCTCACGTCCCTGATAAATGGCTTCAAGTGCCGAAAGCGCATCCCAGCACGACGGATCGATGTTGAGAATCTCATTGTATGCTTCAATGGCGCTATCGCCTTCTCCAAGCATATCGTGAAGAACTGCCCCCAAACGCATGTAGAGGGAAATACGCGTTTCGTCGGAATCGACGACAGGAATTTCACGCCGTATGATGGCCACAAGTTCCTGCCAACGTTCCTGTGACGCATAAATGCGATCCAAGGCTTCCAGACTGACGAGGTGTTCCTCGTCAAAACCAAGAACGCCAAGGTAACAGCGCTCGGCATTTTGAGCATCCGCCAGGTGAACATCATATGTCTGAGCCATTCGCAACATGAGATCCTGTTTGATCGCATCATCCGAACAGGCTTCAACGGCATTGTGATAGTAGACCACGTTCTGGGACCAGTCCTGAAGGATTTCGCTCAGTTCGTCGATCTTGGACAGACACAGATCGTCACCCGGACGTTCGACAAGAGCACGACCATAAATGGCAAGCCCATCGGCAATGTTGCCAAGGTTGTTCAAATAGACGTCGGCAATTTCAATGAACTTGTCATAACGCGCATCGTGGTCTTCAATGTATTCGACATACTTGAGATCGAGATCGACGAGTTTTTCCCAATCTTCTATGCCACGATAGAAGGCTTCGAGAATCTCAGCAATGGCCGCACAGCCATGCCCCGCATCAAACATACGAACAAGAGACTCGATGGCTTCAGGTTGACCAGGCACAATGAGGTGCATCTCGTTGTAACTCGAAATCGCTTCCTCATAATTCTCAAGATACATCTCCTGAACAGCGCCAAGTCGATAGTAACACCCAAGCCGCTCTTCGTCGGTTTCGGCAATGTCGATTTCCGTATGAAGCAAGTCCGCCAAATCCTGCCACTGCTGAAGAACTTCATAAAGATGATCCAGCCCACGGATGGCGTCGATGTCGTTGGAATCCATCTCAAGAACACGGCGCAAAGCTTCGATAGCCTTTTCAGGTTGACCAAGTTTTTCCTCAAAAATGGCCGCCTCGTGTTTGGCCACTATGATGACCGCCGTGGCATCACTTGACAGCTCCACCACAAGTTCGTCGAGTTTTGTCACGAGTTCGTCCCAGCACTCGCACGTCTCGGCAAGTGACTCGACTTTTTGCCACGATTCCTCGCGAAGCGCGTCACAACGCAACGCACGATACCAGGCTTCAAACGCAGCCTTGGAGTTCTGAAGCATTTCCTCTTCGACAAGGCCAATCGTCCCAAGCAGGCGAATTTGTTCCTCGACATCATCACTTCCAGACACAAGGACTTCATACACCTTGACGAGAGAATCCCAACGCTCAAGTCCCTGATAGACAGGCACGAGAACCTTGGCCGCCTCTACTGCAGCCTCCCCGCCAAGTCCTATGATTTCCTCAACCGACGCAATACTCGCCTCATGGGAAGCGTCGAGTTCAAAAACTTCCCGATACACCTCGATAGCGCGCATACAGTCGTCAAGATTGCGATACCAGCATTCGGCCTGACGGAACTTGAACTGAACACGGGATGCCTCATCCTCAGAAATGGCTTCTCGACGCTGGAGAATGTCCAGAAGATTCGTCATGTCATTGACCGACTGATATAGACGATCAAGGGCTTCAAGCGCCTGCGGATCCTCCGGATCAATGTCGAGAATGCGCTGATACGTTTCGACCGCTCCCACGTTATCTTCGAGTTTGGTTTCCTGAAGTTCGCCCATCCGGAAATACAACGCCTTGTGTTCCTCGTCTCCCTGGACGATTTCATTCTTGGCGATGTACACATTGAGCAGATCGGCCCACGCTTCTTTGCCTGTATACAAACGTTCCAGGCTGTCCAAAGCCGTCGGCTCTCCCGCTTCATCGGCAAGTATCTCGGAATGAATCGCGATAGCCGCATCCGGATCTCCCAACACTTCCTCATGAATGGTCGCCGCCTGGAAAAGCAGGGCTTTGCGTTCCTCCGGTTCGCTCACGAGCTTAGCCTTCAGAAGAAGTACATTTGTCAGCTCCTTCCAGGCTTCCTTCTCCTGATAAAGCCCAATCAGTGCATCGAGAATTTCGATATCCTCCGGATTCTGTTCCTGAATCGATGCGTACGTCGCTATCGCCGAGTCAATATCTTCAAGATGTTCACGATAGATTTCCGCCACCATGCAACGGATGTTTCGAGCCGCTTCGACATCTTCCGCGTCAACCGTGGCGTCTTCCATCACCTTCACGAGATCTGACCACTTGTCGAGAACATCGGCATACCCGTAAAGCTGATCGAGTGTCGTCTGACAACGCAGATCCTCCTTAAGACTACGGGCAAAAGCATCGTATGCTTTCTCGTGATCTTCTCCGCGCTGTTCATACAGACTCGCGATTTCATGCAACAAGTCGCGGTGTCGTTCCGGTTCAAAAATGACGCGAAGAAGCTGTTCGTCGATCCAGCAATGGCGTTCCCAATTGTCAGCCGCATCATAAATCGGCAACAACAATTCAGCAGTTTGCTCGACAATCACGCCGTCATTATGCGCAACCATCTCCTCAAGACCGGACACGGCGGCCGCATTGGATTCGTCATGAGATAAAATGTTGCTGTATATCTCAAATGCACGATCCACCTCGTTGAGATGGGCACTGAGAATCGACGCCATGTGGCATTCAATATCATCGCGCTCAGACGAATCCTCGACGAGTTCGAGACGACGCTCGCAGTTAGAGACGGCTTCTTCCCAGCGCTCACTGCCTACATAAAGACGATCAAGCGCGACCATGACATCCATATTCTCAGGATGCTTCTCAAGTATCGAAAGCAATGTCTCTATGGCCCCTGACTTGTCGTCAAGATAGGTCTCCTGAATCGACGCAATTTGAACGTTCAGATCAAGGAGTGCCGCATCATCCTCGCTAAGCAATGTTTCTGCTTTCAAAACCGCAATCACATCCGTCCAGGACTCAAGACGCATAAACGTCTCCTTGAGATAGTCCAGAACTTCCTGATTGTTTCCGCCTATCGAAAGAGCCTTGCGCCCATAGGCAATGGCCTGATCGCGATTATCAAGCTGAGTCTCCCAAAGACTGCTCAGTTCAAGCGCGTACTGCGTCGCCAGAAGCGCATCATCGTCAGCAGACACCGTTCCCGCCACCGATTCCAATATGGAAATCACACGGGGCCAGCTGTCATAACGCTGCGCCAGTTCCAGCAAAGCCTGCTTGACAAGAGTTCCGGCCGGATTGCTCTCCATGGCTCGCGCAAGGCAATCCATCGCGCCCTCGGAATCCTCCAAAATCTCACTGCAAATCTGAGACGCACATACATAATAACTGATCTTGTCCGCACTCTCTTTCAGAGCATCCGCAAGTTTGACAAGCACATCCTTGAGTTCGGCATTCTTTTCTTCGGAAGCGTAGTACTTACTCAGGGCACGTCCCACAACGTCCACACACACGCCATTCTCAAGAAGGGATTCCAATGCATGAATGCTTCCCTCATGCGACGGATCAAGCAGAAGGATGTTGTCATAACAACGCACGCTGTCTTCGTACTGGGACAACTCCGTGCGATACACTTCGCCAAGCTCAAACCACAAAGACACCGCTTCTTCGGCATCAAGCCCGTGAACACTGCGTTCAACCCAAAACGCTCCGTCCTCGGTACGCTCAAGTTTGGCTCCATAAACGACCGCTACAATCCCTTCGTCACTGACTTCCGCGCCCGTGCGCGTTTCAGAAAACGCCTGGGACGCTCCAAGCAGTTCGAGTTGCTTTTCGATAACACGGGCAAGGCTTTCGTACGATTCCGTCTCGGCATACAGACGGTGAAGTTCGACAAGCGGACGAGGATCTTCGGGCAAAAGCTCGCATACGCGTTC
>CAMCLY010000126.1 GCA_945875805.1 uncultured Myxococcales bacterium
AATTCCATGTCTCGGAAGAATTTTTGCCAATGTGTGAAAAACTGTTTTATATTGTGCCATGGTTCGGAACTCCTTGCAAAAGGCGGTTTTCGCAGATTTCCTTTTAGCAAGAAATCGGTTCCGAACCAACTATAAAGCCACATTTTTGTGGGACAGCAGTGGTGCCCGGGCTATTTCTTTGGCTCGTGGATCGCGATCTTCGATACGTCTAACTGCTGGTTTCTCTTTCTGTGCCATAAACCTCTCCTAATGTCCATGCCCCCACCTAACCATACAGAATGGGAGCGGAGGTTTACACAGATTTTCTTATACCCTCGGGATTTACGGCGATTTTGTCTCCAAAGTTGGTAATGAGATCAATCGGGCGAATCAGGCCGTGACAAAACGCCGAAACAAGGGAGATGCAGAATCCGTGGTTGAAGATACTGCAACCAATGAATCCGTATAGCCGCATGGCGTATTTGCGCTCGATGGAATGCGCATCTTCGTTGTCAGCTGCGTTGTCGCCGTCGGTCACGTACTTTAGCACGCTCCCTCCGACTCCGCCTTGCTTTCTAGTATCTGCATCATTCCGACGGCGCAAATCTATCATGATGGCGAGCGCCAATAGCCACGCGCAAGAGGGCGTATTAACAAAGAAAGGGACGTGCGAAACGCACGTCCCTTTCTTTTAGCGCCTTGCTATGACCGTTTTTCCATTTAGCATTGAGCAGGCGGTTTTTTCGAGCTCAAACGCATTTTCTGTCTTCGAGCTCCGTAACGCCCATGACGGATTTAAAAAGTTTCCCACCCTTCGAGGCTCGCATTTTCCGGGGCGCATTGATAGTGATAATCTAGGCAACCTATAAACCAGGCAACACATCGTCTGTATTTGACCAATCCGTCGCAACAGGGATTCGATTTGATTTTGTCCGTGGTGATATTCTCTCCATAGCAGCATGAGCCGCGATCACAGATTTGAGCTTTTGTGCATGCGTTACTACAAGAACCGCAATGGTTGCTGTCACTAAATAGATCGACTTCACAGCCATCTCCTGCTGCGTTGTCGAAATCGTCGTTGCAGTCATAATAGTTGTAAGAACATTCTCCATACGTGCATGAACCGTTCACACAGAGAGGCGTCATCTGGTGCAGGTCGTTTTGAGACGGGCAGACATTGCCGATACCACCGCAATTCGATGTGTCAAAATATATATCTGTTTCGCAGCCATCGCTGTCTGTGATATCGAATGATTGATCGCGTTCTTGGTATTTTGTATTTGCGTTTGCCCACCCTTCCTGACAGACGAATTTGGATAACGTGCCGTAGCCCATCTCGATATGGAGCGTGTTGATCGGCTTGCAGATGGTGTGTTTTGCTTCCTGTTCATAAACGGGAATTTGGTCATCCGGACAATTGCAGTTCTTGCCGCTTAGGCCATGGCAGCCCTCTGTGACCGGTTCGCCCTCCAGGCTGCAATAATCCTTTTCGCATGCGTTGCACTGTTTCATGTGGTGGTCTGTCAGAATCATGCACTGATTATTCTTGCACAGCACTCCGCCCGTTTCTCTTTCGCATTGTTCGAAATTGGCATCAATGCATTTGCCAAAAAAGCACATTTCGTCGGCATTGCATTTCCGGCTACCGTTATCCGCATCTGTGCGCGATGTGCTTGTTGCGCCGCAGAAGCGTTTGTCAAAGCGCGTGTCGATGCATCGCATATACTGGTCGTCCAGATCCCATTCATCGCCCCAGGCCTCTTTGAGCGATGCGTCGATTTTGAGCCATTCTGCCGGGCATTGGCATTCCCCGTTGACACATAACGCCTGATCGCCGTAGGCCAGTTTGCAGTTGATTCCTTGCTCGCCGCAGAATTCAGCGTCAGACCCGTATGGTTTGCACTTGCCGGCTATTTTGTCGAACCTCTCTCCGTCATTGCACTCGCAGATAAACCCATCATTTTCTACGAATGTGCATGCATGTTTTCCGGTCAGGTTGCATCGATAGCCGGTAAAGTTTTTGCTGTGTATGTCTTCGTCATTGCAAAGCCCCTTCGCGCCGCAGTGGTTATCAGTATTCCGTTCGGTGCACTTGTCATCGCATTTGGGCAAACCACCGGAGCAGATGCAGACGCCGTTTGAGCATGTCTCGTCAGCCTGGCATTTCGTATAATTTTGGCAGTTTGCATCTGCGCCGCAATATGGATTGTCCTTTGGCGAAACACAGGTATTTTCGCATTCGACGAGTCCGGGGTTGCAGATGCATTTTCCGCCGATGCATGTCTGATCATCACCACATTCAGTTCCGGGGGAATCGGGGGTGACACCGCAAGTGTGCGGATTGTTCGGATCGAGGCAGGCGGTGCCATTTCTGATCAGTCCTTCCTGGCAGCCGCATTCGCCTTGGGCATTCATGCAGATCAGATCGCCTTCACAGGCGATTCCCAGGCCGTTCGCGTCGCATGAGGTCGCGCCGCATGACTCGTTGCTCGTCTTGTTGATACATTTCACGCCGTTTTCTATCTCGCACGCCAGCAGCTCATCGCCTTCGCATTTAATATATTCACACTGTCCGTTGATGCATGTCTGCTTTTCGTCGCATGGAGCGATCTCTTCGAGGTTCTCGCAGGTCTTCCAGCCACAATGTGAAACGTCAGACTGCGTGTTCAGGCATTTGAAATCTGTCTCGAATTCATCCGCTTCTTTGTACGTGTTCGTCTCAGGATCGAAGCTGCACCGCAGATAATTGATCTTGTCCGGGCATTCCGCTTTGGCGATGCATCTGCCATTGGCGCAATACTGTGTGTCCTTGTCGCATGTCTTGCCGCATTCGCCGCAGTTGTTTTCACTTCGCATGATATCTACGCATTCATTGCCGCATTTGATGTTTTCTTTGGGGCATGAGGTGCATGCGGCAACTTCAGTGTCATTTATAGTGAGGTTTCTGCAGAAGGATGTGGCATGGCACAGGCCATATTTCATATCTTCAAGATAAGGTTCGATATGACTGCATTTTTTTGCGGTGCCATTTTCAATCTCCTGATAGGTTCCGCAGATATACGAGTCATTCAATTTTCGCAGATAGAAGCCATTATCCATGTCATAGAGCTGAAAGGGTGTCCATTTTCCGTATATGGGCGCTTCTTCGCAATCTTTCTGCGCTATGATTTTGCATTCCCCGGGAAGCCACGTGCCGTTTCGCGCCGTGCATGCTGTTTCATCCGTGATATCGGTATATCTGTCGTTTATCAGGCATTTGGGGTCTGTCCACTGATAGCCTTCCTGCCCATGCTCAGGGGATCGGCAGGTCTCTTTGGTTTTGGGCAGGTTCGAGGAAATGCACACGCCTGTACAGGGCTCAACATAGCCCCTGTCGCCGACATACCGTTGGTAAATGCCGTCATCCCACTGGCAGGCGTATGTTAGAAGCGCGGCAAGTGCTGCGAGCGAGAGCAGTAAGAGACTTGACGTTATTTTTTTGAGAGGACGAGGACGAGACATGGGGGACTCCGTGGAAGATCTGAAACGCGATGGTGTTTAGGTAAGAACGATGGTGTTCAGGTAAGAACAACAGAGATCAAATCTGTTGTTTTCTTTGTTGTGTATCATTTTGACGAGCTTGTAAAGTTTTTTGTCTAAACCCGGTTATCAATGATTGTTTGTTTTGATTCGAGTTTCTGAAAAAACGAACATTCGATATTTAATGCCCATAATTTTACCACCTTAGTAATGCTAGCGCGGCTACGTCTTGCTTTCCCCGCTCGAAGATGCAACAAGCCACCCTCTTCGAGGGACGCTGTGCTTGTCTTGTTGTATCTTCGAGACGGGGCTCATTATCGTTACATATACCATCAAGCACTGCTGTCCCACAACTTTTCAGAACAGCGCAAGCTGAGGATTCACAATGGGTTCAGTCATCTTGGACACGAGATAATCATTGAGAATTTCATTTGAGAACAAATTAATACGTATCCAATTCAAAATTTCACGCATTGAATGAACTGTTTTGGATATGAATCGAATGAAGGCTAAAATCAGATATAAACAAAGTGCGACCCACACCTGAGTCATAACCGCATTTGCAGATGTGCCAAGGAATGTTTTGATTTTTAGATTCTGCTTAACCCATTAAAAAAATAGCTCAATTTGCCACTTTGCGTGAGTTCTTCCCACCAGTCGTAATCTGTGTAGCCACGATCCATGCAAATCATGCGTCCTGGTTGGTAATCTAGGCTTTTAGCTACATTGATCTCATGTTCTTTGCCTGTGGTGGGAATCATGAAGTCCGGCAGATAGCCATCGTCATTGAGGCCAAAATGAAGCTTGATAGCACCTTTGGTCTGCGTGTAAGTTGCCCATGGGAAGACCTTAAGGCACAGCTGAATGGTTGTCGCATCCATCAGAATCAGTCTGTTCACCCTGGGCAGTTTGAATTGTGAGCCTGGCGCAAGTGCCTTGCATGACTGCAACATCTGCTGAAAGACATCCTTAAAAAATCTGCACTCCGTTCATCATTCATACGAGAGAGGGCGGAACGACTGACAGGCGACTTGACGCCGAGATGGTAAAGCCTTTTTTGCTTGCTCTTTTGGGCTTGCTCAATCTCACGAAGACTCTTCAAACCAAGTATCTGAGCCATGAGCATCACTATAAACTGGACGTATCGGCTAGTCTTGCGTCGTCTGTCACCCTGGCTGTATTTTCGGTCTAAGCGGTCAATTTCATGTCTCGGAAGAATTTTTGCCAAAGTGTGAAATACTGTGTTATACTGTGCCATGGTTCGGAACTCCTTGCAAAAGGCGGTTGTCGCGAATTTCCTTTTAGCAAGAAATCGGTTCCGAACCAACTATATAGCCACATTTTTGTGGGACAGCAGTGCCCTTCGCCATATCATTCAAACTTACATCGAAAAGGAAAATGTATCATGTTAAATCGTAAACCTCTCGCATTATGTCTTGCTGCTTTATTTGTGTTTTGTGTTTCTGGCTGCTCAAAGAGTGATAATGATAGCAGCGGAGACTCTGGTGATTCTGCTATTGTCGAATGTATTTCGTTGGATAATTTTAGCGATAAAGCTTTTGGCGAATATGCTATTTCACGGTGGGATCTGGATGGCGATAAATGTATTTCGCAGAGTGAAGCCAGCAAAATCACAGAGATTCCCAAGCAAGCGTTCAAAAATAATAACATTATTGCATCGATTGACGATCTGAATCTGTTTCCAAGCATTACAATGCTCCGTGAAGAAGCCTTTGCAGGATGTATCAAAATTAAAACGGCAAATTTAAAATACATACAAATCGTTGAACAGGATACCTTTAGTTACACAACTTTGACAAGCATCAGCTTACCAAAAGCGACGAATGTCGGTGAACACGCGTTTTATAACGTGAGCTCGCTCACTTCCGTCGATTTGCCTAATGTCGAAACCGTGGGTGACTACGCGTTTAGGGGGACTGCACTCAAAAGCGTCAGCTTACCAAAAGCGACGAATGTCGGTGAACACGCGTTTAAAGGCGTGCGCTCGCTCACGAATGTTGATTTGCCAAATGTTGAAACCGTGGGTGACTTCGCGTTTAGTGACACATCACTCGAAAGCGTCAGCTTACCAAAAGCGACGTATGTGGGTAAACGCGCGTTTGGATACGTGTACTCGCTCACTTCCGTCGATTTGCCTAATGTTGAAACCGTGGATATGTACGCGTTTGGGTTCACTTCACTCGAAAGCGTCAGTCTGCCAAAAGCGACGAATGTGGATGATAGCGCGTTTTATAGCGTGAGTACCCTTAAAACCCTCGATTTGCCAATGGCAACAAATATTGGTGAAGAAATCGTTGTTGTTTATAACGATTATTCTGATAAATATGAGATGTTATTAGATACGCTTTATCTCACTTCGCCTCTACCGATTTCAATGTCTTCGTCTTCATCTTATGACATCGAAGGCTACCATAACACCAATCTTTATTTGAACATAAATAAGAAAAGTGAAGTTAACGGTGGAAGTTGGAATGGTATTGATTGGAAGTCAATTACGTTTGTTGAATAGAGCCATATAACGATAGCGATTCAGGTTATATTGCGTTAAATATCTCTATCATTATATTTGTGTCGGTGCTGGCGTATGGAGCGAAGCGAGAAGCCAGACACCAAAAAGCCGGTCATAGACCGGCTTTTTGGTATGCCAAAGACATCTTGTATTTTATATAAAATACATTTAAAAACTAACCTTCCGGATCAGGGGCGGCATCTGGGGGGGCAGCATCAGCAGCAGGAGCAACATCTGCGGGGGCTTCAGCGGGCGCAGGATTCGTGATGGACTGCCAATAATCCGTGACCATATTTCAATTGCCCGTGAAATAGAATCCAGCAACAGCACCAGCAATGATCACCACAAGTGCAATGAGTAATTTGGCACCCAGGGACATTTTCTTCGGTGCCACTGGTGTCCCACAACTTTTCAGAACAGCGCAAACTGAGGATTCACAATGGGTTCCGTCATATTGGGTATGAGATAATCGTCGAGAATTTCGTTTGAGAACAAATTAATACGTATCCAATTTAAAATTTCACGCATTGAATGAACTGTTTTGGATATGAATCGAATGAAGGCTAAAATGAGATATAAACAAAGTGCGACCCACACCTGAATCATAACCGCATTTGTAGATGTACCAAGGAATGTCTTGATTTTTAGATTCTGCTTAACCCACTTAAAAAATAGCTCAATCTGCCACCGTTCTTTATAAATGTCCGCGATAGTTTGCGCGGGTAGATGCATTGCATTTGTTATGAAATGATATTCATGCTGGTCTTCTGGAGATATATAATGAATCAGTCGAAATGGTGTTTGACTCCCGTTCAACTTGATTGTTTCATCACACACAACGTTTTTTGATCGTCTTCCCGCTCTCCGTCTAATTTCGTCATAAGCTGAACATATCGGCTTGTCTTGCGTCGTCTATCACCCTGCCCGTATTTATTGTCCAAACTGTCAATTTCATGTCTCGGAAGAATTTTTGCCAATGTGTGAAAAACTGTGTTAAATTGTGCCATGGTTCGGAACTCCTTGCAAAAGGCGGTTGTCGCGAATTTCCTTTTAGCAAGAAATAGGTTCCGAACCAACTATATAGCCAAGTTTTTGTGGGACAGCAGTGGTGCTGGGGTTTAGATTAAATTATGTCTGAATATAAGCATATATCGGGTGTGATATCTTTTAAACCACTATATTCCTTCCAGTTCAAAACCATATGAAACCGGCTCATTATCCTTCATTCCGCCGTCAGTTGCATGGATGAACTTAAGGATAGAACCATCGTGTTTCATCGTTTCGATGATGTAAATCTGTCCCTTATCCGTCAGTACCGGGTATTGCTTTACAGGCAGATAATCCCCCGTGCGGTTAAGCGCTTTGAAATCATCATAGGCATCTTCGACGAGTGTGAACTTTTGTGATTTAAACCGAGCTCCAGACGGAAAATTCAGGGGAGCATATTCACGCGTTTTATATGTCTTACCGGAAAGTGTTATGGTGCCTTCTGTGTAATTCAGTGTATTCATTTCCAATAACATGTTAACACTCTGAATGTTGCTCTGATAATGCCAGTTGAGCATCGTAATCATATTGGAAATGTCCGCATTCCATGCCTTCTGGCCATTCTCTGTGTGTGCTCCGCCGAATATCCCCATGACAGGCTTCTTTAGCCTGTTTATTACAAAAATGAGATTGTTGGCCATTGCATTTTCACGCGATTCGTAGTCTTTGGTTCCCTGTTTTGAGTGATAGTAAGACTTGCCCTGCTGGATGTTCGTCTGAGTCAGACGATAAGCCTCTGATTCCTGCAGCTGATTTCTTTCGAGCCATTCTAAATAGTGTTTTCCCATGGTGTCGTACTGATGTCCGACATCCGTTCCATGAAACACCGTCTGTGGATAATTTGCCTTTATGGCTTTGTAAAATTCAAGCGAATCCTGCGAGGCACTTGCTGTTCCCTTCATGCTGTCAAAGAGCTGCAGAAGTATATCGTCATTATCTGCATGCATCCACTGATTCAGAAATTCAGCTGAGTAATATGGCAGCTCAACGACCATATCTCGCATGCCTGCTTCATAATGCTCTTTCCAGATCGCCAGTTCTCGATCTAAGATCGCTTTATTAGAATGTTCTTCACCCAGTAAATAGATGTTTTTAATTATTTCAGGTGCGGTGGTAACCGTAGAGAAATCAAAACACCCCCTGTAATGTTCCGGGTACAGATTGATTTGAATTTGTTTTGCATTAACTGACTTGGGCTGAAAGTTCCGAACATCCGTTTTCGGAACGAGAACATTGCCCTGCTGATCAGCAATTTCTATGAGCAGTTTTCCCGAATTTGTGCGATGTTTAAAACCAATATTTCCATTTTCCAGAATGATGCCGCGGGACATCGCACTGTTCAAATCACTGTAGCATCCGACCCATGCATCCCATTGATCGTATTGTTTCATCTGCGTTTTCGTCGTGTTGCATCCGGTGAGCGTCAGTACAGCTAAGGACGCAATAACAATGGATTTAGTCACTGCTGTCCCGCAACTTTTCAGAACAGCGCAAGCTGAGGATTCACAATGGGGGTCCGTCATCTTGGGGATGAGATAATCGTCGAAAATTTCGTTTGAGAACAAATTAATACGTATCCAATTTAAAATTTCACGCATTGAATGAACTTTTTTGGATATGAATCGAATGAAGGCTAAAATCAGATATAAACAAAGTGCGCCCCACACCTGAGTCATAATCGCATTTGCAGCGGTCAATTTCATGTCGGAAGAATTTTTTTGCCAATGTGTGAAAAACTGTTTTATATTGTGCCATGGTTCGGAACTCCTTGCAAAAAGGCGGTTTTCGCAGATTTCCTATTAGCAAGAAATCGGTTCCGAATCAACTATAAAGCCACATTTTTTGGGGACAGCAGTGGGGGGAGGGTTATTTTCAAGCCCCCTTTTTAAACTGTCCTTGACTTGGAGTACACCTCACTTCACAAAAAAGCCCTCACCCAAACCCCGACCTCTAAACTGTACCCCTAAAATTGGACACTGGTAAAAGAGGGGTGTCCCAAGTTCCCA
>CAMCLY010000127.1 GCA_945875805.1 uncultured Myxococcales bacterium
GAACGGGAAAACGGAAGAGGCCGGCGCATGGCCGGAGGCCAAAGCCGGACGCCCCGGGCGCATGGCCGGAGGCCAAAGCCGGGGCCACTCAAAAAAAACAAAAAGAGCGCGCTGAGGGGAAAAGGGAAGAACGCATGGAGGGAATCGTTGGTCATCAGGGAGGAAAAGGCGCTGGGTAAGGAAATATAGAAACAGATATAATGTTAGAAAAGGGAGGGGAGTTTTGGGTTGGGGGAAAAGTGTGGTAGTGGAGGGGGGCGCGAAGGCGCGAATTTATGGGGTGTTTTAAAGATATAGGGATGATTTGAAATGACAGAGATTACGCAGCTTCCGATTTACAAACATCAGGACGAAATCAATGCCGCGTTGGCGGAACATTCGGTGATCGTCGTTCAGGGGCCGACGGGATGTGGCAAAACGACGCAGCTTCCGAGAATACTTTTGAGAAATCCGCAGATTACGGGGCGAATAGGTCTGACGCAGCCCAGGCGGATAGCGGCGGTGAGTGTGGCGAATCGGATTGCGCACGAGATCGGCTGCACGCTTGGGGAGGAAGTGGGGTATGCGATACGTTTTGACGACAAGACGTCGGAAGAAACGATGGTCAAGGTCATGACGGACGGGATTTTGCTGCAGGAATCTCGGACGGATCATTTATATTCGCAATATCAGGTGATTATTATTGACGAGGCGCACGAGCGTTCTCTGAACATCGATTTGGCGCTTGGGCTTTTGAAGATGGCGATAGAGGCGCGTCCAGAGCTTCGTGTCATCATCAGTTCGGCGACGATCCGAGCGGAGATGTTTCAGAAATATTTTTCGCGCAAGGGGGATGGCAGTGACGTGCCGCTGATATCGATACAGGCGCGGACGTATCCTGTGGAGATCGTGTATCGCGCGGTGGACGGCCGGGAGCGCAACGCGGTTCCGGAGGCGTTGGTGGGGGAGGTGAAGCGGATACATCGGGAGGGGGAGGCTGGGCACATTTTGTGTTTTCTTCCCGGGCAGGGGGCGATTCTGCAGAGTCAGGAGCTGCTGCAGACGGCGCAGGCGACGGAGCGCGGGTATGGGGATTTGTGGATACTGCCTCTTTATGGGCAGCTTTCGCGCGAGGAACAGGAGCGCGTGTTTGACGAGGTTCCGGGGAAACGGAAGGTGGTGTTGGCGACGAATATTGCCGAGACATCGATCACGATTCCGGACGTGCGCTATGTGATTGACTCTGGGATAGCGAAGATACCGAGGTTCAACAACCAGACGCACGTGACGGTGCTTCGGGAGGAGGGGGTGAGTCAGGCGTCGCTTGCGCAACGAGCCGGGCGAGCGGGTCGGACGGCACCGGGGAAGTGCATCCGTCTTTTTGCGGAGGAGAAACTCGGGGATCGTGAGGCGTTTACGGACGAGGAAATTTCGCGTCTTGAACTGAGCGAGGTGTTGCTGAGACTGATTGACATTGGGATATTGGACGTGGAGACGTTTCCGTTTCCGACGCGTCCGCCGCATCAGGCGATTCTGGACGCGCTTTCGGAGTTGCGCCGTCTTGGGGCGATTGACGAGGGCAACCGTCTGACGTTTATTGGCCAGAAGATGGTCATTTTCCCGCTGTCCCCGCGTCTTGCGCGCGTCGTCATCGAGGCGGGGATGAAATATCCGTCGGTGCTGGAGGATGTGATCATCGCGGTGTCGTGGCTGTCGGTGAAATCGCCGCTTTTGTATCCGCCGGAACATGAGGCGCAGGCGAAGCGAGCGCATTCGCGGCTTGCGCATCCGATGGGGGATTTGCTGACGGGGGTTTCGATTGTGCACAAATACGCGGACGAGGTGAACAAGAAGGAGTTCTGCCGCAAGAATTATCTCGATCCCGACACGATGGCGTTTGTGCTCAAATCGTCGCAGCAGATCGAGGAACTGGCGGAAACGGTGGGTCTGATTTCGCAGCCGGACGGGCAGGAAAACGACATCATCCGTGCGTTTTTGTCGGCGTATGGGGATCAGTGTCTGGTGTTGCACGGCCGAAGTTATGTGACGCCGAGCGACATCAACGTGGTTCTTCATCCCTCGTCGGCGCTTTACGATGCGATGCCGAAGCTCATCATGGCGCTTGAGTTTATTCAGTCGACGAGGATTTATGCCGAGCAGGCGTCGGTGGTGCGATCGGCCTGGCTCAAGGATTACGGGATAGAGGTGGATCTGAGTCAGGACGGCGGTCGCCGTGGCGTGCAGTCGTATGGCGCCGAACGCAAGAAGCAGCGCCGGTTTGAGCGATCGCGCGAGGCGCTTGGTCTTGACGCGTCGTTGCACCGTTCGCGTCGCGAGTCCGATCCCAAAGCGGCGCAGACACGGTCGGTGGTCAGTGTGGGTGGGCGCAAACTTTTCCGCGTGTCGCGTGCCGATTCCGTTCAGCCGTCGAAAGCGCCGGCGGCCGCCCGGGCGGTGCCCGGTGAAGTGTTGGTGGCCGGGCGTGCGCTTGCGTGTACGACGACGTCGCATCGCCAGCCGCTTGTCGTGCTCAGCATTGAGGATTTGCGCGCCATTTCCCGCGTCCGTCCGCTTTCGGACGATAAATCCGTCCTCAACATGCGTACCTCGCTGAGGAGTGGAAACTATGAGGTGTTGCGAAACTATCGGTTGGGAGAACTCGTCGAAGTGGCGCAGGCGCTCGATTTGATCGACGGTCGTTTGTATGTTCCCGACAGCATCCCGCTGGGGGCGAGTCTGAGTGTGACGGCCAATGGTAAGATATTGCGCCGCGCGTTGCCGTATCTCGGGCATTGTCATGTGGGGCAGCGTGGAAAAAATGGCTATCTTACTATGGCTGGCGCCGAAGATATATTTTGGTTTGAATTTAACGACAATCCCGTCGAAGCGCTGGATATTTCGGCACAAACGCTTGAACATCTTTCGGAATATATCGAAGAGGTATCGTTGCTTGAGGAGGTTTCCAGAACGGCTCAAAAGTTGTTTGGTTCCATAAAAAAGATTCGTGCGGCGGTGGCAAAAAACTATTAAGCCGTTCATATTGATAGATATAAATATATATTATTGTTTATATCTATTAACGGTGTTTGAATAATTGTAGATATAAGATATTTTTTGTATGGGGAGCGGCGGCTATCCGCCTCAGGCGGATACGCCGCGCGCGCCGCGCCTATTTCATACGGCGCGGCTTTTTTTGTGTGCGGGAGAAGATCGATGTCGATGGGAAGAAAGAAGGTTTTGGCGGGACTTCTGTGTGCGGTGCTGGTGACATACGGGTGTGGTCAGGATACGGAGCGCCCCGACGATGTTCCGGAACCGGGTGTGTGTGGCGACGGGATTCTGGATGCCGGTGAGGTGTGCGACGGGGAGGCTGGTGTGCCCGAGACGTGCCTTGCGTATGACGCGGAGATAACCTGGGAAGAGGGCGGCCGTCCTGGGTGTTCGTCCGACTGTGCCTCTTTGAACGTGGGGACATGCGTCGAACGCGTTTCGGCGTGTGGCAACGGCCTTGTGGAGGACGGTGAGGTGTGCGACGGGGAGGCTGGTGTGCCCGAGACGTGCCTTGCGTATGATGCGGAGAAGAGCTGGGGAGAGGGCGGCCGTCCTGGGTGTTCGTCCGACTGTGCCTCTTTGAACGTGGGGACATGCGTCGAACGCGTTTCGGCGTGTGGCAACGGCCTTGTGGAGGACGGTGAGGTGTGCGACGGGGAGGCTGGTGTGCCCGAAACGTGCCTTGCGTTTGACGCGGACAGGCAATGGCAGGATGGCGGCCGTCCTGGGTGTGCGTCCGACTGCCGGGCCTTGAGCGTCGGAACGTGTCGCGAAAGTTTTGCCGAATGCGGGGATGGCTTTGCCGAAGACCACGAGGTTTGCGACGGGACGGACGGCGTCCCGGTCACGTGTGCGGAGTATGATGCGACGCGCCGGTGGCAGGACGGGGGCCGTCCTGCGTGTAGCGAGACGTGTGACGCCGTCGTTCAGGGAACGTGTGAAATCGACGATTCTCTTTGTGGCAACGGGCAGGTCGACGACGGTGAGGCGTGTGACAGCGACGAAACGGTCGAGGCGAGCTGTGATGAACTGGATGGCTCCAAATTCTGGAATGGCCGCCCGACGTGTTCAAAGGATTGTTCGGAAATTGTGTACACGGGGTGTCGCGAGGCGGTGACCAGGACGCTCAGATTTTACAGTTACAACGTTCAGTTTGAATACGAAAGCGGTGGCGGGAGCGAGGTGTTGCCGCGCGCGACCCGGCTTTATGAGATATTGTCGGCTCAGAAACCGGCCGATCGGCCGGCGATTTGGGCGATTGTCGAAGCGAGTCCGCAGTGGCATGCCGAAGCGGTGAGCGCGATGTTCGAGAAACTTGGCTATGCCTGGGCCGAGCCCGACGAGACCTATCTGACCGAAGTGCTTTATCAGAAGGACAGGTTTGAATGGATAGAAAACCAGTGGAAGCGCCTTCCTTCGAGCTATGAGTCATACGATCCCGAACATCCCGAGAACGGGAGTAAAAAGACGATCGTGTTTGCCGCGGTGTTGAAGGAAAAATCGACGGGAAAGATATTTATTGCCATGTCGAATCACTGGGAACCGAATCTCGGATCGTACTATATTAAAGATGCCGGCATGATGGCTCCGATAGCGCGCGATGAAATGACGCGCGTGGCCACGGCAAAGGTATGTGCGGAACTCGTCAGATCGTTGCGTGAAAAGTATCCCGAGGCCCATGTGTTGTTTGGCGGGGATCTCAATACGGTGGATTTGACCATTTTGTACAAAAACCCCGTAGCCTCCGCAATTCTCGGCAAGACCAATGCGGATCTTGTCAAAATCGTCAACACCATGATTACCGAGGATATCTATAAATTGCCGGAGGATTTTGCCGGTTCACATGAGGTGTTTATGACCGAATCGGGATTGTCGGACGCCCGAGAGACGGCGCTGGATGCAGGCATTCTTCCTTCGGAGTCTGATGTGGCGACGACGCACGATCCCGGGATTCCGGAATTTGTGACGGCGCTTGGGATACCTGTCGTCATTGACTACACGTTTTTTTCGGAAAACTTGAAATTGGACAGTTATCGCGTCGTCGTTTCGACGGCACACGATCAGGTTTCGGATCACTATCCGCTTGAAACGATCTATCGATATCGGTCAACGCCGTAAGGTTGAGTCTTGTTTTTTGTGTGTGGGGGACTTGTTCCCCCACGCCCCCCAGAAATGCGCCCATGCGGGCGCATTTCATGAGCTTGTATGGTTTTGGTGTGTTGTGTCTGGTCTAAGTCTTTGTTTGGTCTAAGTTTTTTTGCTGGTTTGGGTTCTATTTGTCTCAATAGGCTTAGACGAAATCTCTTTCTCACCCCTGTGGGGGTGAGGTTGGTGTTATCGGTGAGCCTGACGGCGCCGTCGGGCCAGAGTTCCGAAGCCGATTAAAGTCAGGAGCAGGGCGCCGACAGAGTGGTGTGCGGGCTGACTTGGGGTTGCGGAACAATCGTCGCTGGTATGGGGGCCGGAGTTTGTGCCCTGGCCCGGATTGGTGCCGGGGGCTTTGCATGCGGCATGATTGGCACAGTCGTCGTCGTCGCAATCGACCTTGCCGTCGAGATCGTCGTCGAGTTTGTTGTCGCAAATCTCGGCGACGGCGGGTTTGCAGGCTGAGTCGTTGGCGCAGTCGTCGTCGTTGCAGTCGATTTTTCCGTCTCCGTCGTCGTCGAGTTGGTTGTCGCAAATTTCGATGGTGACATCCGGATCGGTGGGGGCGAGGCAGTTTGCGGCGTGGATGCAGTCTGAGTCATCACAGTCGATGCGTCCGTCTCCGTCGTCGTCGAGTTTATTGTCGCAAATTTCGATGGTGACATCCGGATCGGTGGGGGCGAGGCAGTTTGCGGCGTGGATGCAGTCTGAGTCATCACAGTCGATGCGTCCGTCTCCGTCGTCGTCGAGTTGGTTGTCGCAGAGTTCCTGGGGATTGGTGGAACAGTGGTCATAGGTGACGCGGCAGTTTTCGGCACATTCGACGGTCCCGTATTTGAAGGCGTCGATCCAGTCGTGACATGCGGTGCGTCCCATAAGGAACTGGCCGGAGTCACATTCTTCATTTCCGTTGACGATTCCGTCGCCGCATTTGGGTTTGCAGTGATCGTCGCTGGCGCAGGTGGGGTCGTCACAGTCGATGAGTCCGTTTTGGCTGTCGTCGATGTTGTTGTCACAGATTTCGTCGGGGATACCCGGGGTTTCCTGACATGCGCTCAAATCGATGGTGCAGTCGGATTTGCAGACGAGACGTCCTGAAACGTATTTGCTGTCTTTGTCGGAGCACATGGTGATGCGATCGACAAATTCGTACCCGTCGCATTCTTCGGTGCCATTGACGATGCCGTCTCCGCACACGGGGGTCAGGGGGCAGGCACTGAAGTCCAGGGTACAGGCTTCGGTGCATTTCATGTTGCCCGAGGCATACTTGCTGTCCCATTGGGCACAATCGGATTTTCCGTCGATGAACTGATTTTGGTCACAAACTTCGGAGTTGTTGACGATTCCGTCCCCGCAGAATGCGGGTTCGGAGCATCCTGTGGTGATGATGTTTTTGCAGTCGTCTGCGCAAATGAGCGTACCCGTGGATCCTTTTCCCACGACTTTTTCGCATGTGTTTGCATTGGTTGGGAATTTGTCGACGGACTCGCCATGGTCGCAGCGTTCCCCTGCGGTCGTGGCATTGATGGCACCGTTGCCACACCAAGGGACGCATCCGGAGGTGTCGTACGTGCAGGTGGCAGAACATTTGACGGAGCCCGCTGAATAGAGTTCAGGGAAGAGGGTTTTGCATGAAGTTTTGTTTCCGGAGAACTTTGTGCCGTCGCAGACTTCGCCGTCTCCGATGATTCCGTCCCCGCATGTCGGTCCGATCTCGCATGTGTCGTAGTTGATGGTGCAGTTGTCGTTGCATGAGACGGAGCCTTTTCCGAACTGGCTGTCCCAGTCGGAGCAGAGGGATTTTCCGCCCAGGAACAGGGTTCCGTCGCATTCTTCGGTGGCATCGAGTTTTCCGTTCCCGCAGGTGGCGGGTTTGTGGCATCCGGATGTGTCGATATGCTGGCATCCGTTGGTGCATACGAGGGTGCCCGTTGAGCCATCCCCCGCCAGGCTTGCGCATGTTTTCCCGCCGAAATTGGTTCCGTCACAGACCTCGCCGACCTTTCCGTTGACCGAGCCGTTTCCGCACCACGACTTGCATGCGGAGGTGTCGTAGGTGCACGTGTTGGTGCATGTGACTTTTCCGCTTTCAAAGAGATCCGGGAACAGGGTGTGACAGGAGGTTCTGTTTCCGGAGAACTTTGTTCCGTCGCAGACTTCGGAGCCTTCGACCTTTCCGTTGCCGCAGATGGCGGTGTCTTCGGATTGACAGTCGCTCAGGTCGAGTTTGCACGCGGACGAGCATTTGAGGTTTCCGGAAGTGTATATGTTGCTGTATTCGTGGCACGTTTTTTTGCCATTGTCGAACGTGGAACCGTCGCATTCCTCGGTGTCACCGATGATTCTGTCGCCGCAGACATCGGTGGAGATGCAGGAGGAGACGTTGACGGTGCAATTGTCGTTGCACGTCAGCGTGCCGGATGCGTATTTTTGGGGATCCCATGACGCGCATGTGGATTTTCCGCCACTGAACTCATTTTTGTCGCATTCCTCGCCGATATTGACGATGCCGTTTCCGCAGAAGATGCAGGCGGGGTCGTCGGCGTCGATTTTTCCGTTTCCGTCATCATCGACGCCGTTGTCGCAAATTTCCTTGTATTGAGAGGCGACTTCCGGGGCGATGCCGATGATCCAGTCGTAGAAGTCCTGAATGGCGGTGGAGATGTTGAACCCGATGCACGGGGTATCTCCGAAACTGGTGACGCCGGCGACGTAATCGACGCCGCCGATGGTGTGGATGGTGGGGCCGCCGGAATCGCCATTACATTGGAGCACGTCGTTGGTTTTGAGGCTCAGGAAGGTTTTGTAACGCATCGGCGGGTAAATGTCGTAGTCGAATGTGCCGAAATATTCGCAATAGTCTTTGTTGGGGTGACATCCCTCGATATGGACTTTTGTGCTGGATGTACACCCGGAGGTGGAGTCTTTGGGATTTTGGGGTCCGCAGTATTCGTTGATGGGCAGGTATTCGTATTTTTTGTGTTCGTAGTCACCATTTTCGTCGAAGCCGTACCCGACGATTTTTGTTTTGGATGGAAGCGTGGTGCTGTTGAAGGAGAGCCATTTGGGTTGAGGGAGGACGGGGGTGGCGTATTTGCTGGAGATGAAGTCCTCATCGGTGAGGCGTATGAGGGCGATGTCGTTGGTGGTATTTTCCGGATCGTAGTCTTTATGAAAATAGACGGAGTCGATATCGAATTGGGTGCCCCGGGTTGGCGACTGGCTTTCGTCGATGACGAGGATGCGAGTGTTGTCCATGTCGCTGGACAGTTCTCCGGTATCTGGGTCGATGACGCAGTGGGCGGCGGTGAGGACCCATTTGGGGTGAATGAGGGTTCCTGTGCAGAAAATGTTGCAGTTGCTGAACACGGCTCCGCCGCTGTCGAAGGACGCCAGGGCGACGACGGCGGGATCCCCTTTATCGATGATTCCGTGGATGATGGCGAGTTCGGCGTTCTGGAGCGTATGAGAGGGGGGAGGCAAGGGCGTAGCGGTGTCGTCGCATGAGGCCAGAACGAGGGTGGCCAGAATGGAAAAGCGCATTTTTCGATTCATAAACTTACCTCAAAAATATGGGTGGCGTAAAAAATGGGTCACGGGATGTGGTCCTTAGGGTAACGATAATGTGAAGCTATAAAAACATTTATAAAATGTGAAGCTATAAAAACATTTATAAAATGTGAAGTATGACAAGAGG
>CAMCLY010000128.1 GCA_945875805.1 uncultured Myxococcales bacterium
TTTTTTGTTTTTTGTGAAGCATGCCCCCCTCTCCCCATGGGAGAGGGGCCGGGGGTGAGGGCGGGTTTTGGTGAGTTTTTTGTTTTTTGCCTGGGCTTTCGGTATGGCGGAGGGGGTAGCGTCGTATTGAGGCGAAGCCGAAATAGACGCGTAGGGGGAGACTTCCCCCCCCCAAAAAAAAACAGAGGTGACGGGAATCTAAAAATATTGCACAGATTCAATCATTTGGATAAAATGCGTAGACATGCACGCGTCGATGGATGTGTGCATTTTATTTTATTGAGGCCGACCGCCGGAGTGAAAGCATTCCGGCGGTTTTGCTTTGTTTTGGAACATATTCCTCGGGATTTACAGGAAAATCAGGAACAAATCATGGCAGTTGAACGTCATCCAATGACCCCGTTTGGTTATCAGCAGCTGAAAGCGGAACTCAAAAAGATTCGTGAAATCGACAAGCCGGCGAATGTGGCCGCGATAGAGGAGGCGCGTGCGCACGGCGATTTGAGCGAGAATGCGGAGTATACGTATGCCAAAGAGCAGCAGGGTTTTATTTATGGGCGTGAGAAGGAGGTGGAGGCGCTCATCGCGACCGCGGAGGTGATCGATCCGACGACGCTCTCGGGAGATCGGATTGTGTTTGGGGCGACGGTCCATCTTCTGGATGTCGATACCGACGAGGAGACGACATATACGATTGTTGGTGAAAATGAGGCCGACAGCAAGCATGGCCGCATATCGGTGGTCAGTCCGATAGCGCGCGCGCTGATAGGGAAGCGCACGGGGGATGAGGCGATTGTCAATGCGCCCAAGGGACGGCGCACGTTTGAGGTGCTGAGTGTGGAGTTTTTGAGCACGGATACGTGGCAGTTTTAGACGCAGGTTTCATGAACGTTCTGTATTTGTGCCGACATGGCGAGACAGACTGGAATGCCCAGGGACGGATCCAGGGGCGCACGGATACGCGTCTGAATGCGGCTGGTCATGCGCAGGCGGAGCGGCTTGCGCACGTTCTGCTTGGTGAGAGGCCGCGGGCTTCTCTGGTCGTCTCGAGTCCGATGTGTCGGGCGGTGGAGACGGCGCGGCATATCGCCGATTTGCTGGACGTTGAACTCGTGTGTGACGAGGATCTGACGGAACTGCATACGGGGCGTTACACCGGATGTGTGGCGTCCGAGCTGGCGTCCGATCCCCGTTGGCAGGCGCACCTGCGCGATCCCTGGATTGAGGGGTGTGGCGAAGAGGGCGAGCCTGCCGTGGCGGTGCGCGAAAGGGTGATGCGCGCGGTGGAACGCTATCGCGATCGCCATGTCGTCGTCGTGTCGCATGCGACGCCCATCCGTCACATCATCATGGGGCTCCTTGATATGCCAAACCGCCATCTTTATCACCTTGTGGTTGGCAATGCTTCGGTGACGCGGTTTGATCGCCATGATGCGTTTTCAAAACTCGTATATATGAACTATATGGATAATTTGTTCTCTGATAAATCGTTGTAGTTCATCGGGGGAGGGGGCGTATCGATAAACATCGCGAGACATCGCGCAAAAAACACCGTGCAAGGGGGGGGTGGATGCGGGGGTGTGCGATTTTCCATCATGGCATTTGGCTTGCATTCTTTTCCGCGCATTTCTGGATGTAAGAGTGAGATTTCAAACCTGGAAAGGATTATGATCATTTGGAAACAAAAGTGTGCATAATCCCTATAAAAATCATCATTTTTATTGAGGTTGAACTGGTAGAATGACGCCATGAGAGGCGGTTGTGCGTCTTTTATCTTGATGGATAACGCGATATGAAGATATCTGAACTTCGCAAACGGGAAGCCTATGACGAGGGTCTTCTTTCCACGCTTCATGCCGGAGTGGAGAGGATGGAGAAGCTGGGTTGGGATTTGCCTTGTGGTGACAAGAATGTTCAGTGGTATTTACATCCTTTTTTTAGTGTGTATGTGACGGAATCGTTTGGGGAGGCTGGTCGTCATTTTCTGCGCGAGCAGTATGCGCATGCGCCACGAGTGATGCGTCGAATTGCCCAGCGTTTGTGTGTGGATGTGCTGAGTATGGGGGGTGTGTTTCGGGCGGCACTTCAGCCGGCGTTTGAGCTTTGCTGTTGTCCGGATGCCTGTGAAAGCATGTGGATGCCGGGCAATCACCGGATGCGTTATTTCAATTTTGCGCGTGGGTATGTGCGGGTATTTCCCAAGGAGGGATTTTCCAATGCTGGGATTTTGAAGGAAATTGAGTTTCGCACGCGGCATCAGTCGAAGTATCCGTGGATAGTGCCGTTCAAACATGTGGATGTGGGGACGGGGGTATTTGAAGAGCCGTTGTTGTCGATGCATCCTGTGAACCGCGAGCCCGACGCGGTTCGTCGTCAGGCGGGGATTGAGGCGGCGTTTGGTGCGCTCCAATCGTTGCATCAGTTGGACGCGCGGATGGTTCATCCCGAAGCGTATCTGGACTTCAAGCGCGAGGCGTATGAACGGGCGCGCGATGCGTTGCGAGAAAAGTTTGGCGGGCTTGATTTTGGAAATGTGGAACAGATGTGGTCGCGTTCGGCGAAGGTCATTCGTGAGGCGCGCAATATTGAGGTTTCGCTGACGCATGGCGATTTTCAACCGGGCAACATCCTCGTGGGTTATGACGGTGGTGCCTCGATGCCGTTTGCCCTCATAGACTGGGAGGACGTCGGTGTGCGCGCCAGTGTTTATGATGAGATGACGTTTCTGCTTCAGTCTCGCGCGCCGCGTGGCCTCTATAATCGCCTGTTGCAATGGCGTCGTCGCGGCAATCCTGGCGCGTATGGCCTTTCTTGTTCGCCCGAGCTGGCCGCGGCTCTTTGGTCTATCGAAGAGTGGATTTGGTTGTGTGAAACGTCATCGAGGCCTGGCATTCTCGAAATTCCCCATGGACTGGAACTCCATTTTCGCGAGATCGCGAAAGCGCGCTGATTTCTTTCTGGTGTGGATGGGATATTCACATCACAAGACATTCAATTGACCTTTGGGTGTCATTGTTGGATAATTTGCGGGCTTTTTGGCTTTCCAGTTGGAGGATTTATGCGTTTTCGAGCATTGCTGGTTGAGATCGGATTCTTGCTTCTTTTGAGTTTGATTCCGTGCCTTGTGATGGCCCAGGAAGAGGTGGCGGGTCGTCTGATTGACGTGCCCAATGTGGAAAAGGATAACGCGAAGCTCGTGATGACGAAGGAACTGCGTCAGGCACTGAGCGAAGCGGGGCACATTGTGTTTACGGAAGAGGAGATGGTGGCCGCTGCGCGGGACGCTGGGCTTGGTGATGGGTACTGGCGTTCCGGGGAGGACATTGCAAAAGTCAACCGTCATGCGAAACACGATGCGGTGGTTCGGATTGTGAACCAGAAATCGTCGATCGTGATTTATGTGATCAATGCGTACACGGGCGAGACGCTTGCGGAGCTCGAGCGCAAACTGAAAAAGAAAGGAAAGGTGGGGAGTTCGGATGCCAAGGCCGTGGCGCGTGGGGTGACGCAGGTGGTGTCTGAGATCGTTCCGGTGGTTTATGACGAGGACATCGTGGTGACGATTCGCTCGACCCCGTCGGGGGCCACGGTGCTTCGCGACGGCATCGAAATCGGAACGACGCCGTTGGAAATCAAGGTCAAGAGCGTGTCCGGTGCAAGCGAACAGTGGGCGGTGACTTATCCCGGCCGTGAGCCCGCCCTCCAGCTCGTTTCGCTCGAAAAATCGAACGCTTATGACGTCAATCTCATCGCCAAAATCGAAGAACCCAAACGATTTGGCAAAATTGCCGGTAGTACGGGACGCCCCATATTCCTCTTTGGCTTTAATATCTCTCCGACCATTCGCAGCCTCAAATCGTCGTCCAAACAGCGAGAGGGGTATCCGGAATTCAAAACCATTGGATATACATCGCAGACGTTTCCTGTATATTCTTTTGATGTGGAATTTTACCCATTTCCTCTCTTTCTCAATAACGACTATTTGCAGGGCCTTGGGCTTATCTTCAACGTCGGGTTTGGATTCCTCGACAGCAAGCTTTATCTGACGAGTGTGACGGGCGGGTCGAAGTGCGATCTCCAGGGAAGTCTCGACGGCGATTCCGGCACGTATTCGTGTGACACCGATTATTTGCGTGCCCGTGTGGGGCTTGTCTACAAATTGTTGTTCCAGAAAAAGAACGATCGTCTGAATCCCGACGGTCTTGCGCTCGATTTCATCGTGGCGTTCAATTATTCCAACTATGGGGTGCAGGAAAATGGCTACTATTCCGGGCATGAATACAAGGGCTTCAATGCCGGTCTGCGCTTTTCTTCGCCTCTTGGCCTGAGTGCGCTGCGTGCGGCGCTCAATTTTGACGTGTTTGCGAACTTCGGCAATGGCGGGATAGAGAAGACGACGAAATGGGGCAATCGCATCGAAATGAGCTATGGGATTGGGGTTGGGCTCAACTTCATTTACGACATCTGGAAGGGCATTTATGCCCGGGTTGGCTATGAGTTCACGTTCATGTCGAATGATTACGGCGGTTTTGGGACGATAGGTTCTGCGTCGAACGAGCCGTATGAAGCCGAGACGCGCGACATGTATCACGAGATCATGCTTGGATTTGGGTACATGCTGTATTGATGGGTGTTTTTTGTGGCCCGGCTATCCGCCTTGACGGCGGATACGCCGAGCCGGCCGGGCTATCCGCGGAGGCGGATACGCCCGGCCTTTTTTTATGCAGTCACAGCGGATGCGCGGGCGCCCGGGAACTCAGTAGATGGTTTTGAGGGCTGTCCCGGGGTAGTAGTGCATGAGGATGTCTTCGGCCGAAGCGCCGCGCTGAGCCATGCCGATGGCGCCCGTCTGGCACAGTCCCACGCCGTGTCCAAAGCCGGCGCCCTCAAATTCGATGGCGGTAATCTGGTTTCCGCTTCGCACAGGGGTCATGACGAAGAGGGCGCTTTTGAGTCCGCCAAAGAAACGCCGTATGGTCAGTTCGCGCTGGAGTTCAAACGTCCCGGCGCTGCCGGTGATTCGGATGTGGGTGGCGCGGTAGCTTGGTCCCCTCCGGAGGATTTCGACGTTTTGGATGGTGCCCAGGTTCTGGCCGGCCTTTTTGAGGGCGTCCTGGAGTTGTGCGATTTCGACGCGTGTCGTCCAATGTGCGTATTTGGTCGAGGCAAAAGGTTTCTGTTCTTTGGGCGCGCTTGCGCAGTAACGCGCTTCGTTCTGGGCGAGCCATGCGCGGAATTCGCAGTCATTTCTGAAGGAGACGGGACGGTGTGCGAGGTCGTCGGAGAGCGTCTGGAGATAGGTTTTGGGGGGAAGTCCCCATGTTTCGTCGCTTCCTGCGGAGATTCCGCCGCAGTGTGAGGCGTAATAGGTGGCGGCGGGTTTTTTGTCGTCCATGAGGATTTGACCGCGCGTTTTTTGAATGGCGCGATCTGTGTTGTGGTGGGCGCCCGACAGTCCCCTGTAGACCTGGCAGTGCTGGTGGTTGCAGAGGTGGTATGGGTCGGCCTGGTGCCGTGCGCCAGCCTGGGCGATGAGGGTGGTGCGCGCGGCAATGGTCTGAGCCATGAGGGCGGGTTCGGGGGCGGTGGCAAAGATTTCGGCGGGGACGATTCCCCTGAGGATGGTTTCGACGTCGGCAGACTGAAGGACGGCGAGTTTTCCGTGCTGATCCGGGGTGACGATGAGCTGGGCGTTGAGGATGAACGGGGCGAGTTTTCCGTGTTCGTCGGGGATGCTGTGAAGGGTGGCGCCAGCGTCCGGAAGATTGATGCGCAAAAAATTTTCGTTGGCGATTTGTACCGAACCGGAGTCGTCTTTGAACACGATGCGGGCGACGGGATATTCTTTGAGTTCGGTGTAGAGGTCGTTTGAGGGGTCTCCGGACAGGCTGTCAGGCAGGGGCGACACGTTCTGTGCTTCGGAGGGATTTGGGGTTTTGGGTGAGAGGAGAAGGGTTTCGCGATTGTCGAAAATGCTCCCTTTGAGGGCGAAGAGTGCGCCTAGGGTTTCGGTTTCGACGGGGATATGATGGAGTTTGCAGTATTCCCGTGCGGGTTCGAGTTGTGCGGGGGATTCTGCGCGAGCCAGGATGCTTGCGTATGCGTAGACGCCTGGGCGGCTGTCTTCGAGGGTGACGCGGTAGGTTTTGTTTCCGCGCAGGGTGATGGCGGGGCCGGAGTTTTCGGAAGCCATGACGACGATGTCGCCGCGCGGGGTGAATTTGAGTTCGTCGAGCCCGTCTGCGATGCGAATGCGCACGGTGGGGGTGTTTCCAGCCGAAAACCCGAGCTGTCTGGCATAGAGCAGGGCGTGGTTGTCGTGGGCGGTCAATTCCGAGGTCTGGGCAAAACTTTGTGGTGGTGTTTGGACCGTCCAGCACAGCGCGATCAGGACGGAGCCTGCAAAAAAACGTGGAGACTTGAACATGGGGAGGCCCCGTGGAACGCGGTGAACTCTGGGTGTTTTGGGACAGACGCCGTGTGGACGCTGTGGGATCAGTGGTCTTCGATGAGGCCGGTGCTTTCGACGGCGCCCAGGGAACTCAGCTGAATGCGGATTTTCTGTGTGGTGTCTACGGCGCCGTCGATGATGCGCTGTACGTCGATGCGTGCGAACGTGAAGTTGTCGTTAAATGCGTTGTCGCGTATGAAGTAGACAAAGCCGTTGGGTTGAAAGCAGACGGCAAAATTATCGACGTCTTGAGTATCTACGGGGTCTTGGTTGGTATTGACGAGGGCGTACTGGAGGGTGACGAGCGGGGTGTCTTTGGTAAAATATTTTTGGGAATCTTGGGAATCGAGGGCTCTTTTGAGGTTATCCCCGCCGAGTTCGAAATCGATGGCGACGTTGTATTTGTTTTCGTGAGATTCAAAGTAGCGGATGGGGAGTTGCTGGGCGAGAGCCGGTGAGCAGCTGGAGGCGGTGCCGAGTCTGGGTTCGACGTTTTGTGGGTTGAAGCGGATATAGGTGGCGACGTTGAGGCTGATGGCTCTTGCTCGCTGGGCATTGATGAGGCTGACGAGGTCGTTGGTCATATCGACCTGGGCATTTTTTTCGCGATTTCCCGAGACGAAGTAGACGAGAATGCTGCTCAGCAACATGATGATGGCGACGACGACCATGAGTTCGATGAGCGTCATTCCGTAGTGATGAGAACGTAGTGTCTTCATGGGAGAACTCCAGAGATGCTTGTCGTGGAAAATTTTGGGGGCGCGAAAATCTCAAAAAACGCCGTGTATAGTTTACACTTTTCTATAAAAAGTCTGAACAAGGTAATGCAGGGGAGATGTGAATAATTCGCGTTTTGTGGATGTGAGGCGCATCTGTGTGTCAGGAGGGGGCAGGTGGAATGGAGGGAGGTGCAGGACGGTGGGGAGGGTGGAGGGGGGCGCGGCGTATTGCAGGCAAGGGGTCTTGCCCGCTTGCCTGCAATAGCCGCGTTGGGGGGACACTTCCCCCCTTCACACGCCCAAAAGAAAAGCCTGGCTTTTGCTAGTCGTGGGAGTGTACTTCAATGGCAAAATGGTTGTCGAGGAGGAGTTTGTTTTTCCTTGCGAGTTCGAGGTCAGAGGCGACCATGAGATGGGCGAGTTCTTCGAGGGTGACTTTGGGTTTCCATCCGAGTGTGCGGTATGCCTTTGAGGGGTCTCCCAGGAGGAGGTCGACTTCGGTGGGCCTGAAGTATCTTGGGTCGACGCGGACGAGTATTTTTCCGGTTTTGGCATCGGCGCCGGTTTCTTCGAGTCCGGAACCGTTCCAGACGATATCGATGCCGATTTCTTTGAAGGCGAGGGCGACGAAATCGCGGACGGCGGTGGTTCGACCGGTGGCGATGACAAAATCGTCGGGTTTTTCTTGTTGGAGCATGAGCCACATGGCCTCGACGTAATCGCCGGCGAACCCCCAGTCGCGTTTTGCGTTGAGGTTTCCGAGGTATAGGCAGTCGAGGTTTCCGAGGGCGATGTTTGCGGCGGCCATGGTGATTTTTCGAGTGACGAAGGTTTCCCCCCGGCGTGGGCTTTCGTGGTTGAAGAGGATTCCGTTGCTTGCGTGTATTCCGTATGCCTCGCGGTAATTGACGACGATCCAGTAGGCGTAGAGTTTGGCGCATGCGTAAGGGGAGCGAGGGTAGAAGGGTGTATTTTCGTTTTGCGGGGTTTCGCGGACGAGTCCGAAGAGTTCGGACGTGGAGGCCTGATAGAATCGGATTTTTTGCTCCAAGCCGAGGATGCGGATGGCCTCGAGGAGTCTGAGGACGCCGGTGGCGTCTGTTTCGGCGGTGTATTCAGGGCATTCAAAGGAGACCTGGACGTGGCTCTGTGCGGCGAGGTTGTAGATTTCGTCGGGTTCGATTTGCTGGATGAGTCGGACGAGGTTTGAGGTGTCGGTCATGTCGGCGTAATGCATGAAGAAGCGAGCGTCGGCGAGATGTGGGTCGCAATAGAGGTGATCGACACGGGAGGAGTTGAAACTGGAGGCACGGCGTTTGAGTCCGTGGACTTCGTACCCTTTTTTGAGGAGGAGTTCTGCGAGGTATGAACCGTCCTGTCCGGTCACCCCGGTGATGAGCGCTTTTTTCATGATGGCCTGAATCCTTGGTCTTAAAGAGGCGGGAAGGGAAGCGAGGAAGGGCGCGGGGTAGGTGGTTGGTTCCTCTCCGCAATTTTGGGGAGAGTATCACAGGGTTTAAAGGAGGTGTCGAATTTTGTTGACAAAAAGGGTTGGAGCGTGCATAAGGCCGCCCGTTGCCTGTGAGATGGATGTTTTGCAGGTCGCATGGCTAAGTAGCTCAGTTGGTTAGAGCAGACGGCTCATACCCGTCAGGTCAG
>CAMCLY010000129.1 GCA_945875805.1 uncultured Myxococcales bacterium
GGCAAGCCCCCTTGCCTTCAATACGCCGCTACCCCCTCAGCCCGGCACATCCTCTACCCCCCTCCCGGAACACAAATTCCACGTTCAGAGAGGATCCCAATATCCCACCCCACCTCGTTACCTCACATGACTTCACTCAGAACATGACTTTACTCAGACGTGCATCAGACAATATGAGAAAAATCACTCTCCTCCTCATGGCCATCGGCGGAATCCTGGCGGGATGCGCATCCCACTTTCCCGAACCCAACGTCGCACTCGACGAGGCCAGACAAAAAATCACCCGATCCACCAAACTCGAACCCGATTCCATGCGCATGATCACACGCGTCGACTACGTCGACGACCTGCACAACAACAGGGTGGTCGGACAAAATCTCATCCTCTCCGAAACCAAAGACGGACACATGCGCATCACCATCTCCGCATTCGACAAGGCCATCTCAACCCTCGTCACCGACGGAACCGGGTTCGCCCTCATCGACGTCTCACAAAATATCTACCTCACGGGATATGCCACCGCCGACAACGTCGCACAGATCCTTCCTGTCCGACTGTCCGCGGCCGATTTGCACCGCGTCATTCGCGGAGGATACCCCATCGATAATATCGATATAGAACCCGACGGAGACACCGGGACGGCCACACACACGCCACCCTTTGAATGGGATGAAAAGAAAGGCGGATACCGCCTCACCCTGCCACTCAAAACTGGAGGCGCACAAAAAGTCTTCTACGCTTGGCCCCACGGGGACGTCTTCCGTATCGAACTCTGCAACGCCCAAGACGAAACGACATACATCTACGAAGCCCAAGACTTCAAAAATTACGAAAGCAACGGTGTCAACATGCGCTTCCCCAACACCATCCTCTTCAGACTCCCAAAAGAAAAAACCGACGTCCGGCTGAGAGTCGAAAAACGCGATCTCAACCTCGATTTCTCCCCCGCGGTCTTTGAACTTCCACCCCCTCAGGGAGCCCAAATCCGCACCGTGGGCACTGCTCCAGGCATACAAAAAAGCCTCCAGTAAACTCCGGAGGCTGACGCTCATGACCCTGGCGGGAATCGAACCTGCGACTTACAGAGATTAGGAATCTCCAGCTCTATCCAACTGAGCTACAGGGCCGCTGTCGCGCCACTCCCTCCCACATTTCTCCCACCATGTCAAGCGATTTGCCAACCCAACGCCAACATAAACCCTTTTGAGATTGTGTTTGGACTCCTGCCCAATCTGGTCTATTTTCACCCACACCGGTTTGCCGGCACAACCCGTTTTGTGCACCTTGTGAATCATTCCATGGAGCTGTCTTGTCAAAATATATCGTAGTGGAAGGCCTTATCGGCGTCGGAAAAACGAGTCTGTGCAGACTCATGGAACAACGGTACCAGGCAAAACTCGTCCTCGAGCCCTGTGAAGCCAATCCGTTCCTCGCCAGCTTTTATGCGGACCCCAAACATTATGCGTTTCCTGCACAAATGTTCTACCTCGCAAGTCGATACCAGCAACAAATCGATCTCCTGCAGAAAAATCTGTTTGAAACCCTTACCGTCGCGGACTACCTCTTCGACAAAGATCGCCTCTTCGCCGAACAGACCCTCAACGACGACGAAATGAACCTCTATAACCGATTCACCGAACTGCTCAGCCACCACGTCTCCACCCCAGACTTCATCCTCTTCCTCGACGCCCCCACCCACATCATCCTCTCCCGCATCCAAAAACGCTCCATCCAGGCCGAACAGGTCATCGAAGCCGAATACCTCGACGCCCTGCGCTCCCGATACTACAGACTGTGGAACAACTGGACGCGATGCCCCATCTACGCACTCGACACCTCAAACCTCAATTACGTCGAAAATAAAAATGACGCCGACAAAATTTGCCGGCTCATCGAGGGATACCTCAACCATACCCCAGTCGCCGGTGCTCCCATGACCTGGGGACAATCCCAGCAACAACGCATGCTCTTTTAATTGCGTCCATCCCCCCCAAGCTCGCCATGACAAAATCAGAAGCCATCAGGCAAATCGAAAACTGGATTGAATTACCCACCCTGTATGACGATCTCATCCCCGCTCTGGCCGAAATCAAGTTTTCGCCCGAATACGCCCACTACATCAAGAAAATCGCCGACATCGAATACAAAAATCCCTCGCAAATCGAAAACGATGTCGATGAATACATCAATACCGTCAAACACGAGCTCGAACAAAAACACGAACGCCAAAATTCCAGCCGACAAGACGATTCGCAACACCCTCGTCACTCCGACCCCACCCCTTATTCAAGGCATTCCAATGTCGATCTCGGTGGCATGCAATGCCCGTATTGTCATGGTCGGCTCATCACGCGAGAGTCCAGACAATTGAGCGAATCCTCAATCGTGATTATCGCCATAGCCTTCTTCTTTTGCTTTCCTATCGCCATCCTCCTCCTCCTCGTTCTCGAACGTCAGACCATCACAAAATTCTATTGCCCGCGTTGCCGGCGCATCATCCCCCAAAAAATGCTTGCCATGCCACTCGACAGATAAATCATCTCCACATCTCACCTTCACAATATGAAAAAAGACCGCATTTCATGCGGTCTTTTTTTGTATCTATTCATATAAATTTGTATATTCAAAAAACACGTCCCATGATGTCCCCAAAACAAACGCCTATCACGTCCCAACTCACCCCGAATGGTACGAAATGCAGAAAATTGGGAACCACAAGACACAGAAGATAAAACCGCCTTCCCCACACGCCCCCCACGCATGCCGTATGGAAGTACAAAAAATCCCCCTCTCCTATGGGGAGAGGGGGATAGGAATGAGGTCTTACTCACATTTAGTTTTAAGTTGATTTACTCGCATGGTTGCGATCTTATTGCATCCAGACGAGGCATTCCCTGCACTTAATGCTTTTTTATACAATTTATAAGCGTCGCATTCCTTTCCAGATGATACCAACGGACCGGCTTGCCTGCAAAGTTCATCCGCATTGACAGCCGCTGGTTTCGGCTTGGGCGCCTCGGCGGTTGCGGCGGCAGCGGCGGCCTTATCCTTGTCCTTATCTCGAGAACTTCCGGAACCGGACGAACGCGACGGCTTGGCCTCGCGAATGGCGTCATTGAGCTTGCTGTACTTGGGATGCTGACGATCGATATTATAAATCTCGTCAAGGTTGTTTTCGGCGGTGGCCAAATCGCCATTCTTGATCGCATCAAGCGCCCGAGTGTAGAGGCTGTCGATCAGACATCCGTCGATCTGATGTTTGATCTTTTCGTCATTATATCGCGTATTCGCAAAAGTACCGACCTTTAACGATGCCGCACGATCACGTGCGTCGTTACAGCGACCGTCCGCCAGACTCGATTTGATGTCTTCCAAAGTGCGGTTGGCTTCCAGCTCGAGCTGTAGCTGCCGGTTCTTCGTCTGAAGCAACTGACTCGCCGCATCAATACGCGTCGCCTTGTCTAAGGCATCCTGCGCGTCATCGAGACGTCCCTCCTGAAGCGCAACCTCACATTCCGTAATGTACTGGATAAAGTCATCATGTTGCTTCGCTGAATCCTGCGGAAGCTGAGCCACCGACACCGGAGCCGGCTTGTTGGAATACTTCGTCGTCATGACGTATGCCGTTCCACCAATGGCCATGACCACAAAGACGATCATCAGCAACACGAGAAGCGGGATCGACACGCGGGAACCACGATCGTCGGAATGTCCAAAATTCAGCGTCCACAAATCCCCGGGCGCGCAGAAGCGCATCGAGACGTGACCGAGCGTGATGATATTGCCACTGTAAAGATAGGTGGGCTCACTGATCAGAACGCCATCGACCTTGGTGCCGTTCGAACTCCCAAGATCGCGAATATGAAACTCCCCGCGCGGCGTCCGGCGAACCTCCGCATGCGCGTCGCTCACACTCATGTGCTGAATCTGAATGTCGCTCTGAGGATTGCGCCCAATGACGACACACGTCTTCGTGACGACATACTCACATCCCGCAAAATTCGAGGAAATCACGACAAAACGCGGCCGCGCACTCGGAGAGATTTCCACCACTTCGTCGGGATTGGCCTGCTCACGCGGATCCGGCTGGCTCTCATCCTGAATGTAAAGCCGGTAATCGCCAATCCGAATCTCATCTCCAGGGCTCAACTTCGTCGGCCCGTCTATCTTACTCGAATTGACCTTGACCCCATAACGGGCCGCCACCGGCTCGACAAACATGCCCTCTGACGTCGAGTATATCCGCGCATGTTGACGAGATACGTTCCGCTCCTTCAGACGAATGGAGTTCCCTTCCTTACGCCCTATCGTGATCTCACTGTCGGGATTTATTGGAGCTATCTTGGATTTGCCCTCGGAATCCTCGATTAAAAGTCTGAGCATTCTGCATTCCCTGCTGGTTCAAAAATACAAAATCGGCCTGTCAGATGACATCTGCGCCCGGCCACCCGGCCGCGCATACAAGCCACGGCTTATACACGGACACCCCTTGTTTGACAAAACAAAAAGCTATGCCAGCCCCCCTTCTCCATACCCATCGAAATCTTTTTTTCTCACCTCGGCACGTTTAATTTCTGGACGCTGCCTGCACTCTTATGACAAAATCCAGCGCCTTTTTGAGAGGCTTCGCCAAAATATACGAAGACTCTGTTCGGTTTCCTCGTCTTTTTTCTGATGTTAATAAAGGATATTCCATGATTCCCATTCGTCTCTATGATACGGCCAGACGCGACAAGGTCGATTTTGTTCCGCTCAACCCACCCAAAGTCACCATCTATGTGTGCGGCCTCACCGTCTATGACCTGCCCCATATCGGACATGCCCGCACCTTCGTCGTCTTTGACGTCCTGCGCAGATTCCTCAGACATGCCGGCTACGACGTCCTCCTCGTGCGCAATCACACCGATATCGACGACAAAATCATCCGACGCGCCACCGAGGAAAACACCACCCCGCACGAACTCGCGTCCCGCATGATCGACGCCCTACACGCCGACATGGCCTCCATCGACGTCGAACCCGCCGATATCGAACCCCGCGTCACCGAACACATCCCGGACATCATCCAGTTCATCCAGAAACTCTTCGACCGCGGCCTCGCATACCAGTCCGGCGGAGACGTCTGGTTCCGCGTCTCCGCGTTCAAAGATTACGGCAAATTCTCAAACCGAAACCTCGACGAAATGATCAACGGCGTCCGAAAGGCACTCAGCGAGAATAAACAGGCCGCCGAAGACTTCGCCCTATGGAAGGCCGAATCAGACCCTCTAAGACCAGGATGGGACTCCCCATGGGGACGCGGTCGCCCCGGATGGCACATCGAATGCTCATGCATGAGCACAAAATACCTCTCCCCCTCTTTTGACATCCACGGCGGCGGTCGCGACCTCATCTTCCCACACCACGAAAACGAAATCGCACAGGCAAAAGGCGCTCAGGACGGCGACTTCGCCCGCCATTGGATGCACGTCGGAATGGTCGAAATCAACGGCGAAAAAATGAGCCATTCCCTCAAAAATTTCTGGACCGTCCGGGATATCGCACAAAAAGTCCATCCCGAAGCCCTGCGCTACTTCTTCCTCACCACACACTACCGAAACAACATCAATTTCTCCCACGACACCATCCAGGAAGCCACCCAGCGCATCACCTCGCTCTACCGCACCCTCGAGGCCGCCGACCGCATCCTCGCCGCCGCAAAATCCCCCGCATCCCCCGACGAAGCCCTCGTCGCAACCCACACCGCCGCATTCCTCGAGGCCATGGCCGACGACCTCAACTCCTCAAAAGCCCTCGCCGTCCTCGCCCAGACCGCCAAAACCGCCAACGAAATCGTCGATGCTCGAGGCAAAAAATCCCCCGAACAGCTCCGCACCCTGGCCTCCCTGCGCAAGGCCATGCAGACCATGGGCGACGCCTGCGGACTCTTCTCGCGCGCCCCTCAGACCGCACTCGATCAACTGCGCGATTATGCCGTCAAACGCCTCGGACTCGACGTCGCAAACATCGAAGCCCTCCTGGCCCGACGCACACAGGCCCGCGCCGAAAAAAATTGGGCCGAGTCCGACGCCATCCGCGACCAGCTGGCCGAAATGGGCGTGCAAATCCTCGACAGGCCGGAAGGCACGTCCTGGCAGGTCTCCTGATTGACCGGAGGCGCGGGCTATCCGCCTGATGGCGGATACGCCCCGCGCGCGCGGCTATCGCGCCCGACGCCATGCGGGCGAGCGCGATACGCCGCGCCTTTTTTTTCGGCCCGACAAAAAACAAATGCCCGGCCCACAAAATTTTAGGAACTCCCCACGTCATTGCAGTAAAATGCCACCGTCACCTTCGTATGCGGACAATGCACCGCGCTTTTCTTCCACCCAAACGCCTCGTAAAAAAGGAGTCATCATATGAAAATCGTCTACAAAGCCCTTGCAAGCATCGGAATGCTCGCCCTCTCCACCGCTGCGGCCATGGGCGTGCGGCACCTCGTCAAAAAACAGAAAAAATCCGACCCCGCCACCCCCGAAAACAAAAACGGACAGACGGACAAAGATACCCCCGTCGATTTTGACCTCGAGCCCGAGACCGAGTCCAAAAAAGAAAACGCACCCCAGAACGAAACAGAATCCTCCGCCCCCGTCCAGGACGACGTGCCACAAGCCTAAACGCCCTCATCCCCACACCGCACAGGACTGCCATGTTCACGGGAACCGAACTCAACTGTCTCTTTTCGCAGGTTTTTGGCTATTCGGCCAAGGAATCCGGGCATCGAATGGGATTTCTGGTCGATGTGCCCGTCGAGGCGTCCGAAGACACCACGGACTGGCGCGACCGCCGCGCGCTTGCCATGCAGTGGGCCAGACTGCTGTCCGAAACCTCCTTCCACGCCTGCATGGTCTACGCCTACAAGGCCGTGCGCCGCGGCAACGCGGACCTCGTCAACCCCGTCTACGCCATCGCCCTGACCGACGAAATTCCCCCGACCGCCGACGCGCTATGCGCCTACAGTTCCAACGCCACCGACATATCCGAGATCTACTCGCGCGCCGAGTTCTGGGTGGCCCTGACGCAGTACTCGGCCACCGCGCCGCTCAAGGTCGCGGCCGCACGGTTCGGCTTTCGGGCCGCCACCATGCCAGGATTCACCCTCTCCATGCTGCCCGCCCTCTCCATCGACATCACCGCTCTCGACCGGCGCGTCTCGCGTCTGGCTCGGGATCTCACCGATGCACACACCGCCGTCCTGACATTCGGTGTCCGGGACAAATCCTACACCATGACGATTGACCTCAGACATCGCATGGGATTTGCCTCCTCGGGGCGATTTCTCACCAACGGGCAGGCAGGAAACCTGCCGTCCGGAGAAGCCTACATCGTACCATACGAAGGCGAACGACAGGGCACGGTCTCGAGAACAGGCGGAATCCTGCCAATCGAAAGAAACGGCGAGATGGCCCTGTGCGAGGTCAGTGAAAATCGAATCGTCTGCATCGACGGGGAGAACGCGTGGGCCGACACGCTCAGGCAGTTTGTCGCCGCCGATCCGGCGCGCGCAAACATCGCCGAACTCGGGCTTGGCGTGCTCGGGGAATGGGGCATCGAGGCCGTGGGGCATGTCCTGCTCGACGAAAAACTCGCCGTACACATCGCCCTCGGGCGCTCCGAACACCTCGGCGGGGTCACCTCGCCGTCGGACTTCAAGGCCCCGGAATTCGTATGTCATATCGACCATGTGTACCACAAAAAGCTCATGCCCCATGTGTGCGTAACGCGAGGCGTCCTCCTGTTTGAAGGACGCGAACATGTGTTCGTCGAAAACGACAGGTATTGTTTTGACGCGACCGAGTGACCCCCGGAGGTGAAAGTCCCTGCCTCGTATAAAAACCGGAACAGGATGTGGCGGTTGGGGGGGCGTTGCGGGGGGGGGGGGGACGCCCCCCCCCGCAGCGGGGGTCGCCCCGTAAATCGTGCGCCGCGGCAAAAAACGGGCGCACGAGATAGGGGCGCAGGGGGCGACTTCCCCCACACGCATCTCCACGCCCATCACGGGATTCTTGACACCCACCGGCATCGATAGTAGTATCGTGCGGATGTTTTTTGCGTTCCAACGGCGCGAATTTGTTCACAATTTAAAGGAGCACCTATGCTTAGTGTGACCATCACAGAGAAAGACGGTCCATCAACCACAACGACATTTGACAAGACCGAAGTTCTCATTGGGCGTGTGAAGGGAAACGACGTCGTCCTTCCGAAATCGAACATCTCGAAGCGTCATTCCCGCATCGTCGTCAAGGATGGGAAGATCATTCTCATTGATCTTAAGAGTACGAACGGCACGTTCATCAACGGTCAGAAGATCAACGGTCCTCATGTGATGCAGGAGGGGGACAAGGTTTTTATTGGGGATTTCACGCTGGAAGTGCGCGAGACAGGCGGCGGATCGGCGATGGGGTCTGGCCAAGGCAACATGGGGCCTGGTGCAGGGATGCCCTCGTTCGGGGGGACGCCCAGTGCAGCGTCCTTGCCTTCGATTAACGGAGGGGAGCCGCATCTCGGCGGTGCGCACATGCCGAGTCTTTCCAACGTTGCGCCGGCTTATGGGCGTCCGACGATGTCGAACATGCCGCCTGCCGTGGGTGCGCCTTCGATGAATCCCCCGATGGGACCGGGGCTGGGGGCAAATGTGCCGCCGATGGGGCCGGGGCTCA
>CAMCLY010000130.1 GCA_945875805.1 uncultured Myxococcales bacterium
AACGCAACGTCTAACAGTTTGAGACCGTTAAATCAAGATGCTAAACAGGCTCTAAAATGGAAAAAATACCCCATTGCCAGAAACGCGACATGTTGATGACTTCGTATTTTTCGGAAAGCACATCGACCAGGTGGAGAATGTAGGGATTGTCCACATTGGCCGACCGAGGATACATCAATAATGTGGGTTTACGGGAAGCGTTGGCCATTGTTATCCTCGCAATGTCGGGAATGCTTGAGCATGGGGTTGGGCATAATCGTTTTTCCAACGGACGGATGGGATTATTTGCGTTTGACAAATGTCAGGGAACACCATTCGCCGAGCGTTTCATGCGATATCTGTTCCAAGGGAATGCCTTCCATAAAAGCGGCCTCGACTTCCTCGCGTTCTTCGGCAAGAATCCCCGAAAGCACAAGGGTTCCGCCGACGGCAAGCGCCGTTTTGATGTCCTCTTTGAGCGATTTGAGGACGGAGGAGATGATGTTTGCGACGACGAGTTCGTACTGCTGGGTGACATCCCAGATGTCGGTGCCGTCAAACGTGGCGTTGACGCGGTTGAGCGCTCCGTTTTCGCGGCTGACGTCGATACAGACGGGATCGTTGTCGACGCCGCGCACGACCGGAATACCGCACAAAGCCCCGGCGATGGACAGCACGCCCGAGCCGCATCCGACGTCGAGCATGGACTTGAACGCCTGCGCCTGGCTGAGACGGTCGATGGCGCGAATGCACAGCTGTGTCGTTTCGTGGAGTCCCGTGCCGAAGGCCATACCCGGCTCGATGACGATAACGTTTACACCAGGCTCTGGTGTAAACGTACTCCATGGCGTCCTGATGGCGATGCGCGGCGAGACCTGGGCGGGTTTGAAGTACGCCTTCCAGCCGTCTTTCCAGCTCTGATCGTCAAAGGATTCGAGGGCGGTCGTGAGATCGATGTGTTCGGCACGGGCTTTCTGTTCGATGCCGGCTTTGACTTCGGCGGCCTGGATGGCTTGCGAGTCGGTAAAATAACACCAGAGCCGTTTGGTGCCGGGGGCGAGGAGCTTTCCGTCGAGCGTGGTCTCGTCCTGTTCGTGGATAGTGGCGGCTCCACTTGCATATAAGATGGCGTACAGTTCCTGTTCAAAGCAAATCAGGGCAAGATTTTCCTCGTCGGGCGCAGGATAGGTCACGGCGAGACGGATCCAGGATTCTTCATTGGACATGGTGTGGAAATTCCTCATGGTTGAGGGGCGACATGCGGGATGGTGGCACGCGCCCGGTAATCGTCAAACAACAAAAAAACGTCTTTGAGCGCGTTTTTGCGGTCCTCCCGGGACAGCAGTCTGGCGTCGAGGACGAGCGCGGCCGGGGCGTCAAAGATGACGACGGTCGCGCGTTTTTTTAACAAATCCAGTTCGAGATCGTTTTGCGTTAGATCGAGGTACAGTCCGGACGGCCGCGCGCCATGGTCTTCGGCGCGAAGGATGGAATAGGGCGCCGTCGTCTGAAACAGGCACGCCTTGTGTCCGGGATCGGTCGGATAGCGCGGGGAACTCTGAATGGCGGGTCCGGCGCCCACGACCGTGCATTTTCCAAGTTTTGATGAGAACTCGAGATTTTTGGCTGAGTCGTCAAATTCCAGGCGTGCATAGACGGCGGGAATATCGTCCGACGTCGGCAGACATGCGAACTGCAGGGATTTTCCGGGGTATGCGAGGGGGCATTCGACGGCCGCGCCCATGGGCAGATGGACAGGAATACACAGTCCGTATCCGGTGAGTGTCGAAGTGAGTTTGGGACAGTCGATGCGCTCCACGCCTATAAAGTCGTAATCGCGTGTGATTTCAAGGGCCTGCCATGCAAAGTGATCGGGGCCCATCTGGCGGGGTTCCGGGGGAGGATCTGGCGGGACGATGAGGTTACACCCCGCCATGGCGATTCCAAACATAAGTGAAGATATCGTTTCGATGACGGGCAAGAAGGCGTTCCATGCAGTCATGTGTTTTCTTCCGATCAGGGGGTGCTGCGGGTGATGGTATTCCGATAGCGTCTTGGGGTGCAGAAGTGTATGGCTGCGTGGGCGTTTTTGCAATGGAAGGTGATGTCATGGGCAGAGGCCGCGATGATGCCGGATTCTCCGGCTTGCATCGGGAGGGTCTGCCCCATGGATTCCAACTCGACCTCGCCTTTCATCACGACGATGGAGGTCAGTTCGCCAAACGCGTCCTGCCGGGCGGTTCCGGACCCCGAGACGAGGCGCATGGTCAGGCATGGGGCCGGCTCGAGTTCCTCGCTGTGGAGCGTTTCCTGGCACCATGGGGTATATGCGGTTTTGTGTACGGGGATCGCGCTGTGATTGTCGTGTGTCGTGTCAAAATGGATGTATTGGAGGGCTTCGTCGGTGTGGATTTGGCGCGGGATACCGTGGGGATCGAGATTTCCTGAGGCGTCGTAACGCCGGTTCCAGTCATGGAGGCGAAGGGAGACGGCGCGTTTTCCGGGTTGCATAATCTGGGGTTCCAGGACGCATATTCCGGCGCCCAGGGCATGCACGGTTCCGGGGGGGATGGTGTAAAAATCGCCGGTTTTGACGGGGACGGGAACGAGGAGAGTCCGGACGTCGTCGAGGTGTTCCATGGCGTGCCGCAAATCGCGTGGTGTGACGCCCGGGGCGAGGCCCAGGTAGAGGCAGGCGCCGGGAACGTGGTCGAGAATGAGCCATCCTTCCCATTTTCCGCTGTCTGAGGGATGGAGGTGCGGGGCGAGGATGGGCGGGTGAACCTGCAGGGACAAATCCATCCCGGCGTCGATGTATTTGAGCAGAAGCGGGGAGGCGTTGCCCCATATTTCGCGGTGATCCTGACTGAGCCAGAAGTCGGCCTGTTCGGGATCGGCCAGAAGGTCGCACAAGGAGCCTGAGTAGGGGCCGAGACACTGGCTTGGCAGTTCGCTGCAGTTCGAAAACTCCCAGGATTCACCGATGAATGGCGGGAGCGGGAGGTGCAGCTGTGCCTTGAGTTTGTGAATGAGGAGAGAACCGGCCCAAGGCGTTCGCAGGTGCGAGGTGAAATTGTCCGGACGAAATTTGAGAAATAAAGGTTTCATGTGGTGTGTTTGAAAACAGGGAATCGCAGAAAGGGGCGGGCGTATGGCGAGAGCCATAGCCCGCCCTTGCGTCGCGTATGGCGAGAGCCATAGCGACGCGGGGCGTCCCGTCCGTGGGGCGGGACGGCCCCCACCATGCCGAAGAGGGAAAAGATTTTAAGTCATCGTGGCGCGGAAGTAATCTATTTTGGTTTTGCCCCTTCGAGTTTTGCGCGGTGCTTGCTCGCCTCGTCGGAGAGCTTGTGGAATCGGTATTTTTTGAGGAAGGCGTCGAACTGTTCGTAGGCTTCGTCGTCGAAACCGAGTTTTTCGGCGCACAGGGCGCGAGTAAACCGTGCGGTGGCGTCCATATCGGCGCTCAAATCGTTGGGGGATAGCCGCGAGAAATAATGTCTTGCGCCTTCAAAATCGCCGAGCTGGTAGAGGGACATGGCGAGGTGGAAATTGAGTCGCGGGGTGTAGGCGGTATTTTCCTTGTGGGAGAGGCTTTTGAAGAAGGCGTCGCGCGCCTGTTCGTAGTTTGATGCGTTGTAGAGCATGACGCCGTCGTGATAGGCATTTTCGGCGAGTTTCCAGCGTATTTCGTCGATACGCTGTTCGAGGAGTGCGATTTCGGCGGGGTGTGTGAGTTCGTTTCGGACGGCGGTGAATTTTTCGACGGATTCCTCGAAGAGGCCTTCCTCGATGCGCTGGTAGACCTCAAAGGCGGCGGCGGAACCTTTTTTTTCCTTATCAAATTCGGCTTCGAGGATATTTTTTGTATTGACGGCGTTGATGTATGCCTCGTGTTTGAATTTGAGGTCGTTGAATTTGGCGGAATTTTGGAAGTGGATACCGACGACGATACCGACGACGGTGACGACGGCCAGGAGAGCGAAGGCGATGAAGAGGAAGAGGCCGTATCGTCGTTCGGTGAGGGCGTTGGCGTTCTGGAGTTTGGCGAGGGTGTCGAGGGTTTTTTGTTGGATTTCGCGATTTTGCGCGAGGATGTCCTCGATGGCGACGGATTCGGCGGGGAGTGGACGGGTGATTTTTTTCCGTTCGCGGGAGGGGGCGGTGGCGAGGGTGGCAGAGGCGGCACTGGCGGGGTCTTCGGGGATAGGATGAGGGGATGGGGATGGGGTGAGGGTGGGGGCCACGGGGCGATTGGGTTGTGGGGTCTGGGCCGTGAGGGCGTCGAGCGGGGATGGGGGTTGGGCGTCGTCGTCTTTGAGCAGGAGTGCGGGCGATGCGGCGTCGAACGGGCTGATGGGTTCTGATGTGGCAGGCGTTGAGGTGGGGGGGGCGGCGGTGGGGCTCAGGAGGGCATCGCCTAGGATTGAGTCATGGGCTTTGTATTCTGTGACGGCGGGAAGATCGACGACAGAGGCGGCTGACGATGGCGATCGTTTGGTTTTTCGTTTGAGTTTTCCGGGGGTGATTGGGGTGAGGTCGTCCATGGAATGAGTCCTTGCGTAAGTCAAATGTGTGTTTCCAGTCCACCAAAGCGGCGCCTTTTAACAACAAAGCCCGTCTGAGTGCAACACCATGCCCTGGCATGGGGATGGAAACCGCAAGGATTGTGTGTGAAGGATGGCGGATTGGTTGACAGCAATGCCGTTTAGGAGTTAAAAGCGCGTGGATTGCCGGACGGCTTGGTCTGGATTTCATTTTTGAAGCGTGACAAGGAAAGAACATGAGCATTCGCAAAGCGGGCGAGACCAACGTTGGTAGAAAGCGGAATCACAATGAGGACAGTTTTCTCATCGTGCATGATCAGCTTCTTTATATAGTTGCCGATGGAATGGGTGGGCACGCGGCCGGTGAAGTCGCCAGCCGCATGGCGGTCGAAACGGTGTCGCAGTTCTTTAAAGATACCGCCGAAGACGATGAAATCACCTGGCCCTTCAAGATGGACAGGCAGAAAAAGTACGAAGAAAATCGCCTCGTCACCGCCATCAAATATGCAAATCTGAGAATTTATGAAGAAGCCCTTGCGAACGCAAAGAAAAAAGGGATGGGCACGACCATCGTGGCGGTCAATTTTACGCAGGATGGCGTATACCTCGGGCACGTCGGCGATTCCCGCATCTATCGTTTTCGCCACGGCGAGCTCAAGCAGATGACCGAAGATCACTCGCTCCTCAACGACTACATCAAGATGAAAGTCCTCACAGAGGATGAGATCAAGAATTTCCCGCACAAGAACGTCATTGTCCGTGCCCTCGGCATGAAGGACAACGTCCAGGTGGATGTCACCTTTGAAGTGCCCGAACACGAAGACATTTATCTGTTGTGTTCTGACGGGCTTTCCGGTGAGGTTCCCGACGAACAGATGCAGGCGATTTTGCGCGAGACGGGGAATAATCTCGAACTTGGATGCTCGCGCCTCATCGAACAGGCCTGCAACAATGGCGGCAAGGATAATGTCACCTGCGTGTTGGCGCAGTACATCAAGGATTAGGCCATTTCGGTTTGAAGCTTTTGCAAGCCGCCCCCTTTTGGGGGCGGCTTTTTTTTGGCCCTGTCACGCGATTTTTATGTGAGGTGTGTTTTGCGTGAAATGATGTTTCCCCGGTGTGCGTTTGGCGTATCCGTCGGGGGAAGTATGTGAGGAGTATTTTGCGTGAGATGATGTTTCCCCGGTGTGCATTTGGCGTATCTGTCGGGGGAGTGATGGTGAGTCCATGAACCCCAACATTCTTATTCTTCTGGTTTATCTGAGTATCGTTCTCCCGCTTGGGATCATCATTTATGCGCGCCTTGTGCGCCCGCTTGGGATGCGTTTGGTCTGGAGGCTGGTCTGGGGCGGCCTGTTGCTGTTTCTGATTGTGTTTTCATTTTCGAGCAGGCTGCTGACGTCGGTGTTTGACAATGATCCGTTTTGGACAGCGCTCCCGTATTATTTGATGACGTTTTTTATCATGATCATAGTGGGGTGTGTGCTCCACGGCGTGGTGTTGCTTGGCGTGCGCGTGTTTCGTCGCAAGGATGACGAGATTGAGGAACCCTCCCGTCGCGAGTTTCTCAAGAAAGCGTCGGCGGCCACCGTCGGAGTGGCGGCATGCCTGACGCCGGTGTCGGTGGTCATGGCCAAGGAGGGGCGCGTCGTCCGCGAGGTTGATCTGGCGCTTGAGTCCTTTCCCGCGTCCCTGGATGGATTGCGCGTTGTCCATCTTTCGGACATTCATGTCGGCAACACCTTTGATCGCGAGGACATGCAGGCACTTGTGAATGAAACCAACGCCCTGAAACCGGACATCATTGTCATCACCGGGGATATCGTCGATGGGGATGTGCGGGACATCGGGTCGTGGATGGAACCCGTGCGTGAGTTCAAGGCGCCGCACGGGGTTTATTTTGTGACGGGCAATCACGACCACATGAGCGGTGCGCGCGCGTGGTGCGCGCTTCTGGAGTCGTTTGGGGTGGTGGTGCTCGACAATGCGCATCGCGATGTCACGATAGGCGGGACGACGATTGCGGTAGCCGGGGCAATTGATGCGCGCGGCGATCGTCGCGAACGCGACTGGCAATCCTCGCCTGAGACAGCCCTGGCGGGGATACCCTCGGATCGCTTCAAACTCATGCTTGTGCATCAGCCGGCGTCGATCGCACGGAGTCTGGAGTCCGGTGCAGATCTCGTTCTGGCCGGCCATACACACGGGGGGCAGTTCTGGCCGTTGTGTTATCTCATCGACGCCATGTATGTGTATGCCCGCGGTCTGTACCGCGTGGGGCGGAAGGCCGTCTATGTGAGCTGTGGCACGGGGTACTGGGGGCCGCCGGTGAGGATTGGCGTGCCGCCGGAGATTGCGGTGATCACGCTTTGTCATGCCGAATCCGGAGGGGATTCTGAATCGTGACGTTTGGAACGCCAGAAAGAGGGGCTTGCGTATCTGTCGCAGGCAGATAGCAAGCCGCGCGGGCGTATTGAGCCCGGGGAACCGGGCGAAATAGCCGGAGCGCCCTGATCAAACTCGACAGTCGTCGCTAGCGCACGGGTGGTTTGGACTGATCCTTGACGGGGTAGCTGGTGGCGGGATCGACGGGGATGGCGTAGGGGCTGTTCCAGTACCGTTCAAAACTCAGGCTCAGATCCTGGTTCAGGGCACGGCCGGTGGCAATGATGCCGACGTTGCGCGAATGGTAGAAATAATCGCCCGCCCAGTTGCTCGTGCCGAGCCATGTCTTGTCGTCGTCGACGAGAAGGAATTTTGAGTGGATGGTGCGCGAGTAGGGGACGAACCCGTCGGAGTGTTCGGGGATTTCGATCATGCGGGTTTCGATGTTGGGGATTTGCGCAAGGCGTTTGAGATCGGACATATTTTTGGGTTTTGTGGACCAGTCCGAGACGAGGAGCCGGACATGGACGCCGCGTCCGGCGGCGGCAGTGAGGGCGTCGTCGAGTTCGGTGAACGTCGTTTTGTCGTAGTTGAGGGTGGCGTAGTTGAGGAGCTGCACGGAGACCGAATGTTTGGCCTCTCCGATCATCGCGAGGATTTTGGGGAGATCCCAGAGGGTTTCGCACGGGAGGACGCCTTTGGGGCTGGCGACGGTCTGGACGGTGGTCGGTTCGCCTTTGTAGTCGAGGGTGACGGCGGGATGGCAGGTGCCCTGTTCGACCGTCGCGAGGGGGGATTCGGCCAGTTTCCAGTCGAGTTCAAAGATGGCCGCGAGCGGGGCGACGAGGTCGTGTGGACGGAGTCGGGCGCCCATTTCGGAAATCTGGCTCAGGGAGCGCCAGTCGAAGTTCTGGGAGCCGAAGTAGGCCGTTTTGCCGTCGACGATGAAGTACTTGGCGTGCTGGACGCCGCCGGCGATGTCGGCATAAGGAATGACGCGCACCTCGACACCGGGGAGGGCGTCGAGAAGGCGCGGGAGTTCGGCGTTTTCGTCGCGGTTCATCTTGGCATCGACGATGAAGCGGATTTTGACGCCGCGCTGGGCGGCCTCGCGAATGGCGTCGACGACGGGGGTCAGGGCCGGGCCCGGGGTCGCGTAGTATTCCGAGAAGTCGATCGACTTTTGGGCGCCGCGGATGGCGTCGAGCCAGACCGGGACGACGTCGGCGATATGGTCGTTGTTCAGCGTCGTTTCTTCGGGCCACGATTCGTACAGCATGAGGTCCAGGTCGCGCTGGGACGCACGAAGCGCATCGTCGGACGACACCGCATCTTGTGGCGATGAAACGGGGATGGGGCTTTGGGGCGCCGTCGCCACCGGACGTTCGGCATCGGCTGCGGTCGATGCAGACGCCGTGGGGGCCTGGGCGGTCGGCTCCGTCGGCGCCGTCGCACAGCTCATCGAGAATACAGCCGCACTCAGGAGGGCTGCACCTGGCAGACAGAAGGGGTATACTTTCATGATGTCCTTTTATTGCGGGAGGGGCGAAAAAAACACTCGCGATGCGCCATTTTGTGTGACATCAATGTCCATAAAATGGAAAGCATTTTTGAGGGTCAGAACGCGATTCTTCTATAACAAGGCGCGCGTTTGGTGTAGGAAAATCCGCCCCTTGAATGCCCAAACGGCGGCGGTGGGGGGAGTCCTGGGGGGGGAGCGAAGGGGGAGGGTCGTTGGGGCGGGTGCACGTGTCGGTTCCGTCTTTTCCGG
>CAMCLY010000131.1 GCA_945875805.1 uncultured Myxococcales bacterium
CATGAGGTGGTGAGGCTTGGGGCGTTGTGGTTGGCGAGAGGCTTTTGTGGGTTTGAGTGTTTTTTTTTGGCCTGGGCTTTTTGTGGGTTTGTGTGAGGGCTTTTTGTTTTTATGAAGCATGCTCCCCTCTCCCCATGGGAGAGGGGCCGGGGGTGAGGTCGGGTTTGTGTGAGGGCTTTTGTTTTTGGCCTGGGCTTTTTGTGGGTATTGAAAGTGGATAAAAGCGCAGTTGACAATGGGAACTGAAAAGATCAATATGCCGCCGCTTTTCTGCACACGAAGAGCGGGCTAATACCGTAAGCTTTGAGAGGGCAGTGGATTGCGGAAACGGGATGTGGCGATTTTTGGACTGGCAGTGATGCTGCTGGGTGCGGGGTGTGAACAGTCCTCGCGAGAAAGGGTTCGCACGTCTCCGACGTTTGAGTTGTCGTATCTCGAGGTTTTGGGCGAGCTGACGCGTCAGATGGGTGAGGAGCGAGGTGCGGAGGAGACGCTTGAGTCGCTTCGCGCGTATGTATCGACTCATGGTGAGGAGATACGGTCGATGGTGAACGCACTGAATCGCGACGTGCTGTCGCTGGATGCCTCTCAACGGGAGGTGTGGCGTCGAGAATCGCGAGTCGAAGTGGAGGCCGGCCTTGACGCGTATGCGTCATCGGTACAGCGGCTTTCGCGTCGTTTGACGGATGCCCAGAGGTGGGAGCTTGGGGAAATACTGTCCCAGCTGAAATAGATTCCGGCGGGAAGGTCTCGCCGGTGCGGAACAAGTCCTGTGTCACAGGCAAGGTTATCCTGCGAGCAGCGGGAATTGAAAATGGAGCTTTTTGGAGATTTATGATGTCCGATGAAAATCAACTGTCCATCCCGGAGACCGCAACCGAAGCGCCGAAGTCCGAAGCGGAGGTCGAGGATTTTTCGAAGTTGCTGGGAGAACACGAACAGATGCTCGAGAAGAAGTCGTTCGAGAAAGGGATGAACGTCGAGGGAGTCATTGTTCAAATCGGGGCGGAGTATGCTTATGTCAACATCGGCGCCAAGGCGGAGGCCTCGCTTCCGGTTTCGGAGCTCCTCAATCCCGAGGACGGGAAACTGACGCACGTGGTTGGGGATACGATCAAGGCGAAGATTGTGGGATTTGACGCAAGCGGAATCAAGCTTTCCCGCTCGATGCGCGTGGGCAACATTGCGCTTGAAGAAGCCTATCAGTCCGGTTGCGCGGTGAAGGCGCTTGTGAAGGCGACGAACAAGGGCGGCTTTGAACTGGAAGTGATGGGACAGCGCGCGTTTTGTCCGCTCTCCCAAATTCAGAAGGGCAAGGTCGAAGATCCTGCCTCGCTCGTGGGACAGAGCTTTGATTTTAAAGTCATCAAATACGCGAAACGCGGCCACGACATCGTATTGTCTCGCACGGCGTTGCAGGATGACGAAAACCGCATGAAACGCGAGGAAATCCTCTCGAAGATCGATGTGGGCGCGGTGCTCGACGGCAAGGTGTCCTCCGTGACGGATTACGGCGCGTTTGTGGATCTTGGCGGCGTGGAAGGTCTCGTTCACGTTTCCGAAATTTCCTATCAGCACGTGGGCAATCCCAAAGACGTCCTAAGCGTGGGCCAGGAGGTTCGCGTCCAGGTTCTTGCGATCGATACGGTCAAGGGTAAGACAAAACTCTCGCTGTCGATGAAACGTCTCGAAGAGGATCCGTTTGACAAGCTGGTGTCCGGCATCGAGGTGGGATCCCGCGTGAAGGGCGTCGTGGTTCGCAACGTCGACAAAATCGGTTCGTTTGTGGATCTTGGCGGCGTGGAAGGCCTTGTTCACGTATCGGAACTTTCGTGGGATCGCCGTCTGACGAACCCGGATGACGTGGTAAAAGTGGGGCAGGAAATCGAAGTGACGGTTCTCGGAATCAACGAGGAAAAACGTCGCGTGTCGTTGTCGTACAAAGGCGTGGCGGCCGATCCATGGTCGAGTGTGGAAGAGGATTACACGGTGGGTCAGGAGGTTTCTGGCACGGTCGATTCGGTGACGAATTTTGGCGTGTTCGTGAAACTTGCCCCCCGTTTGACGGCGCTTCTTCCGATGAGCGAAATCGATGAGGCACACAAGGCGTTGTCGGAAGCGGCGGCAGGTACGGAGGTGTCGGCTCGCGTCATTGCGATCGATGCGTCCCGCAAGCGCATGACGCTGTCGACGCGCGCGGAGGGTGCCCCTGCGGCTCGCAAGCGCGCCCCGCGTCATGATGAAGCGTCGGATGCCCCGCGCGCCCCGCGTGGCGAACGCGGTTCGCGTCATGAGGACAACAGCTATAAAGAAGAAGCCAAGTTCGGCACGTTTGGCGACGTCCTCGCCGGTCTGAAGCGCAAAAAGTAATTCGGACGGGCATACGTCATCATGGCGTTTGACGTCTGTTTGACGTCTGTCTGACGTCTGATCGTAGAACACGAAGGGCCTGCACGATGCAGGCTCTTTTTTTGTCTAATCTTAGGGGTGAAACATGCCCGATTTGAATCTAAAAGCGAGTTATGAGTTTGAACTTCCGGAATCGCAGATAGCCCGACATCCGAGGGAACCCAGGGATGCGGCGCGCCTTCTGGTGGTTCGGGGGGAACAACGGGAGCACCGTGTGTTCAGGGATATTTTGGAGCTTGTCCGGCCAGGCGACTGTATCGTCGTCAACGACGTCCGTGTGCAGAAGGCGCGATTTTTTGCGCAACGGCAGAGCGGCGGCGTGGTGGAGGTGTTGCTGACGGACGATGTGACGGCCCCCCGTCGCCGGTTTTCGTGTCTTTACCGCGCTGGGCATCTGACGCCGGGGGAACGCCTTCATGCGGTGGGGGATCCCGGAGTCGAGGTCGTGCTGAGCCGTCATGGCGAGGATCGGGCGTCCCTGTGCGAGGTAGAGTTTCTTGGGACGGAGCCGGTGGTGGAGATTTTGAACCGCATCGGCCAGCTTCCGTTGCCGCCGTACATCGTCAAACAGCGCAAGAACCATGGGGATGCGGTGTATGAGGCTTCGGATGACGAAGGGTATCAGACGGTGTATGCGCAGTCCGGAAGTGCGGTGGCGGCCCCGACGGCCGGACTTCATTTTACCGACGGACTGATCGCGTCGATTCGGGCCAAGGGGGTTCTGTTTGAGCATCTGACGCTCGACGTCGGCGTGGGGACGTTTCGCCCGATTCAGACGGACACGCTGGACGCCCACGTGATGCATTCGGAACACTACGTCATTTCGGAGGCACTTTCGGCGGCCATCGCGGCGACGCGGGAGCGCGGGGGCCGCGTCATTGCGGTGGGAACGACGGTGGTGCGCAGCCTCGAAGACCAGTTTGATCGATTCGGCGGCGTCAGGCCCGGGGCATATGACACGAATATTTTTCTCAGGCCCGGGCGCCGGTTTGGTATCGTCGATGCGATGGTGACCAATTTTCATCTGCCGGGATCCACGCTGATGGTGCTCGTAAGCGCGTTTGCTGGGTATGAGGCTATCATGTCGGCGTATCGCGAGGCGGTGGAACGCGGGTATATGTTTTACAGCTATGGGGATGCGATGTTTTTGGAACGCGGTGCCTCCGGGGCTTGAAACATGAAGTGAATAGAAGTGAAATGAAAAGTGTTGAGCACATTTTGATCGTTGTGTCGGGGGAGGGGGAAGTCTCCCCCTGAGCGGCTATTTCGGCTTCGCCTCAATACGCCGCTACCCCCTCTTTCCGTTTTTACCGAAGTTTCCTTTGTGCGCATCTGAATGTGATCTTTTCCCATGTTCTGTTCAGTATGATAAAAGGCGCGGCGTTCTGGATATTTTTGGTGGGACGGATGGGGCTGAGGCCCGCCCGTCCGTAGGATTCACTTGATGATTGGAGTTTTATTTGGACAGTTCGCCCTTGTCCGGAGATCTTCCCTTATGGGTGGAACCGGCGGTAATATTGTTCGTCGCGCTTGGAGTGCTGACGCTTTCGTCGATGAGTTCGCAGGTGTTTTCTGCGCTTGGAATTGCGCGTGCGCGTCACCTGGTGGACGAGGGGCACAAACGGCTTGAGCCGTTTGTGCGAGCGCCCGATGCGTATTGGATGACGGTTCACATTCTCCACGTCCTGAGTGTGGTGGCCGTGTTTTGGACGGGGACGGTGCTTTTGTCCAGGCTGCCTGTCCGCCTGGAGAGCTGGCTTCAGTGGCTGATATTGGGCGGTGTGTATTTTGTGTTTTACACGGCGCTTGGCCTCCGCTTCGCGCGTGGGGACGAACGAACGCTGGCGGTCCGTGCGGTGAATCTTCTCAAGCCGTGCGTGCTCGTCCTCCGTCCGCTGAGCTATGTGCTCTGCCTGATACTCAAGCCTACGGCGCATACGCGGGAGGAGCGTTTTTCGGACTCTGAGCGCATAGAGGAGGAACTTGAGGTGATGCTCGATGAGTCGACGCGTCAGGGCGGCCTTGAGGACATGAAGGGACGGATCATGAAGTCCGCCATCGACTACAGCGAGACGACGGTTCGCGAGGTGATGATTCCGCGGACGGAGCTGACCGCGTTTTCGGTGGACACGCCTATCGACGAGGCGCTTGAGACATGCGTCCGTGAAGGGTACAGCCGTCTGCCCGTCTATGAGGGCAATCTCGATACGATTGTCGGAATCTTGTATTTCAAGGATTTGGTTCAGAAGTTTTTTGAGATGCGCAATGACGATGCGGGGCGAGCCGGTGTGACCGTGCGCTCGCTTGTCCGCGAGGCATTTTTTGTCCCCGAGACGAATCACATTGACGCGATTTTTGAGGATTTCAAGCGCGAGCACATTCACATGGCGATTGTGGTGGACGAGTTTGGCGGGACGGCCGGGCTTGTGACCCTTGAGGATATTGTGGAGGAGTTTTTTGGCGAGATTCAGGACGAATACGATTCGGAAGAGAATCCGATAGTGCCTCTGGATGCGGCGCAGGATCGCGTCATGGTCGATGCCCGGACGAACATCTCTGAGATATGCGAGCTGTTTGATGTGGACATCGAAGAAGACGACGATTTTGAGTCGGTGGGCGGTCTTGTGATCAGCCGTCTTGGCCGGGTGGGCGTCGTGGGGGATGAAGTGGAGGAGGCGGGGCTCAAGTTTGTTGTGCGCGAGGCTTCGGAGAAATGCGTGTTGCAGGTCGAGGTGTCGCGTCTTCCGCAGGCGGAGGGCGACGGGGAGAACTGAGTGTTTCCGTCTCTCTTTTGGGGGATTGATTTTGGGGGGATGGGGACAGGGCGTTTAGGGGGGGGATGGGGGGGAAGCCTGGCGTTCGCCTTGCGGATTGGCCCTTGGTTTTTCCCGGGAGGGGGGCGCGACGTATCTGCCGCAGGCAGATAGGCGCGTTGGGGGGACACTTCCCCCCCACACATAAAAAACCATTCTCTAGAAGCGATGAAGGCGTGGTGGGCATTTCATAGGGGTTATGCGCACGGAAATTTTAAAATTCAGGAGCCGGTCTCCGTAACATAGAGAGAGTGTGATGGCAGAAGAGAAGAAATACTCGAAACGTTCGCAGCGGCTATTTGCGGCGATGACAGGCAGGGTTTTGGCGCACCCGGTGAAGGTGGTGGTGGCGGCGTTGCTGCTGACGGTTCTTTCTGTGATCGTCATTGCGACGAAGTTCGACATACGCAGTGATCTCAAGGATTTGATGCCTCAGGATGCGCAGGTGGTGACCGATATGTATGCGATATCGGACCGGATGGGCAGCATCACGACGCTGAAAGTTTACCTCAAGATACCGGAGCTTGTGGCGCTGAGTCCGGAACGCAGGGCATCGGAGGAGTACCGGTCGTGTCTGGAGGCGTTTGGCGGTCAGGACAAGCTTTTGCGGGAGCCTCCGATCGTGGGGGAGACGTGGTGTGACAACGCGCTGATGCTGTTTGCGCGGCGGTTTGTGGAAAGCGTGCGCGGGCTTGATTCGGTGGGGAATGTGGGGTTTGTCAACGACAAGAGTTTTTTTGAGGATCACCTTCTGCTTTATGCGTCGGTGGAAGAGATCGACGCGGCGTATGCAAAGATTGACGAGGTGCTGACGGAGGCGCGTCGCCAGTCTGGTGAGTACAAGGCGTGTCTGTTGACGTCGTCGGAGGAGTCGGAGTGCGAGTCACTGAGGCCGAGCATGGGCAAGTCGTCGGGGGCGTCGGAAGGTTCGGGGGACGATTTTGTGTCGGATTTGAAGCGTCGGCTTTATGAGCGTTATCAGACGACGGAGCTGGCGAACATTTCGGAATTTCCGTTTTACAGCATTCCGAATGGCTGGATGGTGGCGCTTGAGGTCCGTCTGAAGGATTCGTCGACGGGTCTCAAATCGATAAGTGCAGAGGTGAAGCGCATTGACGCGTTGCTGGCCCAGATCGACATGGCGCAGTATGATTCACGGATTGTCGTCGAATATGGGGGTGGATTCAACGATATGAAGGAAGAGTACAATGCGATCGTCGTGGATATTGCGCGTTCGATATCGGTGACGATTCTGAGCATTATTCTTTTGATAGCGTTATTTTTCCGATCGCTACGGGCGGCTTGTCGTGTGTTTGGCCCTCTGGTGATGAGTACGCTTTGGGCGCTTGGTATCACGTTTTTGGCGATTGGGTATCTCAATTTGATCACGGCGTTTATTTTTGCGGTACTCATTGGGCTTGGGATTGACTTTGGGATCCATCTGTACTCGCGCTATCTGGTGGAACGCCGTCTTGGTCATTCGGTGGAGGAGAGCCTGAAGATCGCGGTGATAGAGACGGGTTCTCCACTGTTTTTTGGCGCGATGACGACGGCGGCGGCATTTTTTGCGCTGATGCTTGGAAGTTTTCCTGGGTTCAGCCAGTTTGGGTTTGTGGCGGGCATAGGCGTGCTCATTGCGTTTATGACGATGACGACGGTGATGCCGGCCTTGACGCTTGTGATGGAGCGTCTCAAACCGTCCAAAGTGCGCGAGGTGTCACGTCGTCCGGGGGTGTCGAGGGAGAAGACGCGTGCGGTCGCGCCATGGTGTATTGGGATAGGCGTGGTTCTGCTTTGTGGTGCGGGGTATTGCGCGTCGATATTGCCGGATATTCAGTTTGAGGAGAATTTTTACAATCTCCGTCTGAAGGAGACGCCGGAATCCAACTCGACGGCGCAGGTCAAGACGGAAAAGTATGTGACGACGAAGCGTCCGTCTTCTCCCGTGGTGGCGATCATGGAGAACACCGAGCAGGTTCAGGCGCTGAGCCAGCTTCTCCTGCGCGATCGGGAGTACACGGAATTTCAGAGGTATCGCAGGGTATTTTCGTGGATGCCCCAGACGATGATGCGTCTTGAGTCGATATTCAGCGAATCGTGGCATTATTTTGGTCAATCTCGTTCGTTTCCGATTTATGCGGCGTTTGTGCGGACGCTTCCCTATGATCCGAATTATAACGTGAGCGGATTTCTTCCGTTGTTTGCCAATTATGGGGCACGCAAGTCGGCGTCTCTTCGTCTTTATCGTCAGCTTGGGCTGACGATGCCCAATACGCTTGAGTATCTTTCGACGCTGGCGCCTGAGGTTTATGCGTCGAACACGGAGGCGAATGCGCTGGTGGAAGTTTCCGCCCAGGTGGGGTTGCTTCCTGGGTGGCTTCGGGAGGCGATTCCCACGCAGCGCATGAGTCAGCAGAAAAATACGATTTCCGATTTTGCCTCGATTTTCAGTTATCTTCCCGGAACAGATTCGCAGCAGGAGGCGCGTCTTGCGTCGATCCGTCGGATTTCAGAGCGGGTGGCGGATCGTCAGATACGGTTTTTGCCGGAATCGGAGAAGGCGCAGATTAGAGATTTCCGCAAGTATCTTGTGACGGAGCCGATTGGTCTTGACGATCTTCCTGAATGGGTGAAGTTGCAGTTCAAGGAAAGCGGCAACCATCCGTTGCCGCCGCGTCCGGAATCCGGGGTGGATTATGCGTTTGGCAATATTGCGGTGATGTATCAGGCGACATCGACGTACAACGGCAGACAGGCCGCGATGCTGGCGCGCGATGCGCGCAGCATCCGTGTGGAGGACAAGCCGCTGATTGCGGCGACGGGGGCGTTTGTGTATGCGGACATGCTTGAACTCGTCAAAACGGACGGTCTTCAGATAGCGTTTGTGGCGCTTGGCGTCATTCTGTTGCTGGCGTTTATTCAGCAGCGTCATTTTGTTCCGGCGCTTGTCGTCACGCTTCCCGTGATATCTGGTCTTATTATTACGATTGGCATCATGGTGCTGTTTGATTTCAAGCTTGGTCTTTTTAACATCGTCATGCTTCCTGTGACGTTGGGGATAGGGATTGACGGGTCGATATATCTGTTTCAGCGCTATCACAGTCTTGGGCGTGGATCGGTGTTTCAGGCGGTGCGCGTGGTGCTGCCGCCGGTGTTTATGAGTTCTGCGACGACCATGGTTGGATTTGGTGGAATGATCATGAGCCAGCACATGGGTCTCAATTCCATGGGTGTGCTTGCCATTATTGGGATTGGATGTTGTTTCCTGTCGACGTTTCTGCTCCAGCCTGGGCTGATTCTGATGGTTGAGAAACTGCCCGTGAAACGCGGTATGCCGGATGGGGTTTATGATCCTGACAAGGAGGAATGATTTTTTTGGGGGGGGGGCTTTGCCCCCTCAAAAAAAATTGAAAAAAGAATTTGACGTCTGGTTCTAACCTGCGTATAAGCCCGC
>CAMCLY010000132.1 GCA_945875805.1 uncultured Myxococcales bacterium
ATTCATGAGGTGGTGAGGCTTGGGGCGTTGTGAAAGTGAAGCCTTTTTGTGGGTTGGGGTGGGGCTTTTCGTGAGTTTGAGTGTGAGCTTACTTCCCACTTCCCACTTCCCACTTCCCATTCCTGTAAATTGTGGGAAATTTAACCAATTTGGTTTCAATTAGGTTTTAATTTGGTTTTATTCTTTTTAAATTTGGTTTTGTTCTTTATAGAGATAGTCCGGATTTTGTGTGGATTCACGTCATATTTCAATGAGGAAGGAGAGCTTTGATGCCACGCATACGCATCGTCAGTACATTTATCGTGAGTTTTTGCCTCTGGACGGGTTGCGCGAGCACACCAGTGGACCGGGGGGCTCAAAATGCCACCGAAACACTCGCCCACGGCGCGCCGGTGCGAATCCTCTCCTGGAGTGATTTTCACTCCAGTATTTATGAAACGCCGACGAAAGACGGCGCGGCTCTGGGCGGACTTCCGGTCTTTATGGCGGCGGTGGAACACATCCGTGGGGATGGCCTCTCGCTGCTCGTCGATGGAGGCGACATGTTCCAGGGAGCCATGCCGTTCAACGAAGCCAAGGGGATGGGGATGATCGACGTGATGAACGCGCTCCATATCGATGTGACCACGATAGGCAACCATGAGTTCGACTATGGCGCCGGAGCCACCCATCCCGACGATCCGCGTGGCGCACTCATCGAAGCCATAGCGTCGAGCACATTTCCCTGGGTCAACGCAAACATTGCCACGACAGACCCAGAACGCTACCCCTGGCCACCCCAAAACCTGAGTCCCTATACGATCATTGAGAAGGGACCATATCGCATTGCCGTCATCGGTGTCGTCTCGATAGAAACGCCCATTGCAACGATTGCAAGCCATGTCGAGGGACTGGAGTTCCGGTCTGCCGCCGAATCGATTCGCAATATCTTGCCGGAAGTGCTCGAACAAAAGCCCGATTTCGTCATCGTCGACGCCCACGTGGACGGGACGCCAGATCCATTGCCAGAACAAGGCTCGACCGTCATCAATGCATCGATAGGCAGCGAGATGGGAGAGATACTGGCGTTACCCGAAAACGTGCTCAAACACGTCGATTTGTTGCTGACGGCGCATTCACACAAGAGTTTCATCGCCTATCAGGGGGACGTGACGGTCGTGCAGTCACTGTCGGCGGGACGCGAAATCACCGAAATTCCGCTTGTACATGACGGCACGCGCCTGCGAGTGGACCGTGAAAATATTCGCAAACACTATCTGTTGCACGCACCCGTCGACAGCGCGTGTGGCGAGCCCACTATTCCGCTCGGGGAAATGGCCGTGGGGGATTTGACGCTGACGCCCAGTGCACAGGGGCGCGATATCGTGACGAAATATGAGTCGCGCATGACCACCAATCGTTGCGAAGTCGTCGGATGCACTGACGCCGAAGTCGTCCGGAATAACGATGGCGAATGCGCGCTCGGCAATCTCATCACGGATGCCATGCGCGCGCATTATCCCCAGGCGCAGGCGGCATTTCAAAATGCCGGCGGTCTTCGCATCGATCTCCCCAAAGGACCGATTTACCGCGAGGCCCTCAACGCCCTCATGCCCTTTGAAAACTACACCTATCTGGTCGAGATGTCTGGGGAAGCCATCCTGAAAATGCTCAAGATCAGCGCCTCGATGAAACACGGCCTGACGCAGGTGTCGGGGATAAACTATGCCTTTGAACCGAACTGCCGGCGTCCCGGCGATCTCAATGGCGACGGCACCGTCGAGGCGTGGGAATACGACTGTCTGTGCGAACAATCCGTGCGCATTGCCGGGGAACCTCTGGACGGGCAAAAACGATACACCGTCGCCCTGAGCGACTTTATGTTTAAAGGCGGTGATTCGTTGGGGGGAATTTTTGACGACGCCAAGGTGATCGACAAAGGCCCTCTCATCAAAACCCTCCTGCTCGACTACGTCAAATCCCTCGACGCATGTTTTTCGTCCCAAACCCTTATCTCCACCGAAACGCCCAGAATTTCTCCGCAGTCCTGCGGCGTTTTGCCAAACTAAAAAGTTTCCGGCACGGATTTGTCTTTCACACACCCTCGGCGCGGGCTATGAAACATCGGTTTCATAGCCCGCCGTGTGTTTGGCATACGCTCCGAACGTTGCTCACATTTCATCAGACATATTGAATAAGGATAGGTATCATTGCCATGAAATTTGGAAGAAGTATCGCTCGGTCTATTCGATTTTTCCCTGCGGCTTTTTTTGTCTCGTCCCTGCTTGGAAATACGGTTTTTGGACAAACTGACGACGAAGCCTTCGCCCGCCTGATGGAAGAAGGCGTACAGCATTACCGCGCCGGAAGTACAAATCCCAAGGAGTACGAGGCCGCCATTGAGAGTTTCAAGAAGGCCAAAAAAATCCAGTCCATTCCCGATGTGACGTACAACATCGCACGGTCGTACCACAAACTCGGCAAGTGCCCCGAAGCCCTGGAAACGTACCGCGAGTTTGCCATGACGTCGGCGCAGAACGCTGCCACCGTCAAGGATTACATCCAGGAACTCAACACCCAGTGCGGCAATCTCAAAGCCAAGCTCAACCTGACGTGTATTCCATCCCAGACAATGGTGCAAATCGGTCATGCCGAAGCGGTACCGTGCAACGGCGTCCACGAACTGCCCACCGGGGTACACCAGCTCAAATTTACGGCCGAAGGGTATTCGCTCGAAACGCGCGAGGTCGGGTTCTCGACGCCCGCCGACGTCAAAAGCCTCAAAGTCGAACTCAAGCCCTCGGCATCGACGCCGCATGTCGCCAACTCCCAGACGAACGCCTCCAAGGCAACGACGACGTTGCAGGACACCAAGGCGGCGATTCAGGAACAAGCGAGTCTTCACTGTCCGTCGTCAAACGGATCTGGTCTGGGAGACAAGAGCGCCCTGTTCTGGGCGGGCGTCGGGACTGGGGCCGGAGGCGTCATTTTGTCGGTCGTCGGCGGGGCACTTCTTGGGAATGCCTACCGAAAAGTCATCATCAACGACACGGCCGGGTTTTATGAGAAAAAAGATGGATATTTGGCGGGCGGGGGTGTTTTATTGGGCATCGGTGCGGCGGCGGCCCTGGCGGGTATCGGCATGATCATCGCCGACGTCGTCGTCGGAAACGACGACACATCGCAGGCATTCCGCGTGATTCCCTCGGTGTCGGTGGGCAGTGAATTTTCGTCGGCGTCGCTGACGGTAGAATTTTAACGTTCCCCCGCGCCCGCGACACATGGGGCCACGGTCATCCGCATCAACCAGCCATTTTCGTCCAAATCGCTGGGCGATCTGACGTTGCCGTTTATGTGGGAAGCGAGTGAAAATGAAGAGAGAAAACGGTTGGTCGCCGTGGAAGTGTCGGATGTGCCGGCGGTGCTCACCATCGACCTGTTGCAGATCGAAAGTACGGCGGACGGACAGAAAGTCGCCGAATCGGTCATTCAGGCTCTGGCCGAAGTGATGGAAGCGACGGCCACGGTCGCACGCGAGACGCGCCCCGTCGAATGCGGAAAACCGCCATGTGCGCCACTTCAAATCGTGAAAGGGACGTGGAACGGCCATGAAGACGGCGTTGCCAGGCGATGTGCCGCCGAACTCCTGCCCAGTCGCTCGGCACTGCTCGTCCTGACCCTGTGCAGCGAGGCGTCAAAACCGTATTCCCCCGATTTGCCTCAACTTCTCGATGAAGTCCTTGCAGGAATGAAATGATCAAACGCTGGATTGGACTGGCCCTGTGCCTGACATGCACGGGATGCAAAGTGGCCACCGTGCAGGAACCGCCTCAAAAAGAAGCGCCCGCCGAACGTTCGTGGACAGAAATTCGTGACGATCGCGTCGAATTTGTGCGCATCCACCCGGGGGCCCCACAAAAAAACGTCTATGTCACGTGGCGGCACATGGAGCAAAAGGAAACGGGAAACCGCGAGTGGCGGCTCGACGGAAAGACGCCCGTGTCCGCCGAAGCCGTTGAGCGGCTCATGGCACTGAGAAGCGCCGCGCTTGCGCCCGCCATCCCTTCGGACGGGTTTTACACGTGCCGTCACGACGATCAATCCCCCGTCTACACCCTCAAATTCAAGGCCGACGGTCACTCGCTCGACGTCGTCTCCGACTCGACATGCCTGTTCGCCGCCCCCATGAACATCGCCCTCGACGGCCGGGCATACGTTCAGATCGACGGGAGTCTCGGCCGCGCCCTCAAAGCCGCGCTCGACGCACTCGACACCCCTGTCTCCGTCGGATCCTCGCCGGGCATGATCGTCCTTGACGCCCCCGGGACACGCAAAAATTTCACGGCCACCCAGGGCGACAGTCCCAGAAGCGCGTTTGATGCACAATTCCGAGCCGACGCCCAGTTTGCGCAGGTATTTGGGTACTTTGAAGCCCCCTGGACTCTGGCAGGCCCGCCTGCCGTCGCCTGCAACCAGGCCAAAAATCCCGACTGCCACGACGTGTCCGCCCAATACACCTGGGAAGCCTCAAACGTCCGCTTTTCCTTGCCCCTAAAAACTCAGGACGGCCTCGTCCATGTCTCCGCCGACGTCCCGACCACAGAGGACGTGCGCGCCCTCACCGCCGCCCTTCGCACCCCCTTCCCCCAGGCCCTCACCGTCTCCCCCATCACCCTCACCTGGCGCGCCGAAGCCCAGTGTTCGATGATCCGCGGACTCGCCAGACATTTCGGGGCTCCACAGACGACCTCTTGCGGCGTCTGGACGCTGACACACCCTGACCTCCCCGACATCCACTACTACCCAGGACTCAAATCGTTCTGGATTGCGCCGGGCGGAGAACACGTCCAAACCACCTATCAGGCGTATTGCCGCACGCGAAAAATTGGACAAAAACAATGCGACGCCATGTTCAAGCCCAATCGCGGCGACGGCGTGAACTACTTTTTGCCGGCAAACACAAAAGAACGCGCCTACGCGTTTGTCAAACAGGGCGACAAGACCTCACTCGAACGGCTATAACGCATCCGTCCGAAACGTTCCGTTTCCCGGGCATAACCCTTCGTGTGTGCACGGAACACCCCGTCATGTACGCCCCATGTTTTGACGCCCCTTCTGACCTTTTTGGAGAATCCCCATGTGGAAAACGCGTTTCATCGGCGCAGCCCTCGTGTCGCTCCTGGTTCCCCTCCTCGCTCCAGCCCAGACGCCCGCCAACTCAGCCGCTCCCGCCAACTCAGCCGCTCCCGCCGACTCAGCCGCTCCCGCCGACTCCTCCTCCCTCCGGGCACAAAATGCCAAGGACACATCGACGTTCAAAAACGAATTTGATGCGTTGCTTGATAAAATTATAAGAATTTCAAGCATGAATGACTGCGAACAAATGCGCAAGGCTTTTGAATCGATCCCCGAAAGTGCCTTTGCATCCGCCCACACCGCGCTTTCCCAGTCCCCGCGCAGTCTCGAAGCCTCGCGCGCCCGTCTCGACCGCATCATCGAACTCTCGCAGCGGTGCCCCAACATCCAGGATGCCTTTGCCGCTCGCATGGCCAAACTCATGGCCGCCAGCTCCCTCCGCGACACGGTGCGCGACACCTCTGATTCCGCCAAGGCCTCCGAATCCCTCGCCGACTCCGTCGCCACCATCCGCGATTTTGTCGACAGGGTGCACTCGGGCATTCAACACACGACCGACTGTGCCGCCAGCCCAGACGTCATTGCCGCCCTCCCGGACGGACTGTGCGCACGCGCCATACGCGCCTTCCAGACGACGCCCCCTTCCCGGCTCTCCGACGCCGACTACCATCACATCTCCGACAAAATCGCCGCCATCTCGGACTACATGGAATCCTGCGCGCCATTTAAAACCGCCTACCAGACATGCCTCGGATCCCCCGACACCATCGCGCGTTCACGCCTTCAGCCCTTTTTAGACTGGCTGTCCGCCCTCCAACACGCCGTATCATCGACCCCGTGCGACCAACTCCCCACAGCCATCGACGCCCTCAATCCCCGTCCGGCCTCCGACGCTATCCGCGGCATCTCCCCGTCTCAACTCGCCCCCGATGACCGCGACCGCATCCAGGCCCAGATGCGCACCATCTACACCTCCGCCCCGGCCTGTCCCGACGCCCGCAAACTCATCGATGGCGCCATTGAGCGCGTCTTTGCGCACCCCGTTGCCCCCAAAAACTGAGTCTTTTTGTGGTGCGCGGGCTATCTGCCTCCGGCAGATACGCCCTCCGCGCGCGGCTATCCGCCGTGGGCGGATACGCCGCGCCTTCTTTTTTTTGCCCTCCACATCCCATGCCGCTCATCCACTTTGCGTTTTTGCGTCGATTTCACATGCCTGTCCAAACCCCGGGCGTCGGCCCCCGACTCGCGGCGGCCATCCCCCTGTGTCTTGGCCTCTCCCTGTTTGCAACTGGTTGCGAACGCCAGCTCAGCGGCGGCGATCCGCCGCTCAGGCCCCTCGTCTACACCGAACTCCCTCCTGCCGAGGAACTCCCCGACGCCGCCCCCACCGAAGCCATGATGCACGTCGCCCCTGAAGACCTCGGGTACGCCCTCTTTCACGCCCTCATCGACCACGATCGGACGAGTTTTGAAGCCCTCTTCATTCGCGCACAGGCACTCTCCGATCTCATTCATACCCCCATCGATGACGCCCAAAAACAAACCTCCGGAATCCTAAAAAAAAGCGAAAAGGTATGGACGCTTTTTTCCCCCAGCGTCCAGTACGAAGAACCCATGGGCGGTCTCTCGACGCGTCTGCGTCTTTCCGAATTTCGTCTCGGCAAGGGCCGAAACCTCGCCGGTAAAATCGCACAGCCCGAACAGGACGAACTCATGCAACACTGGGGCAATGAGTTGCGCATCGAGCTCATCGGTTCCGACAAAGTCTTCACCATCCGCGTGCCCAAAATCGTCAAAACGCCCGCCGGATGGCGCATCGCGCAACCCGTCGAACTCGACAAAACCCTCCAGATCTTCCTCGAATGCGGCATGCACCTCAAGTCGGGTCTCCTTTCCAGCGAGCACTACCCCATGCCCCTTGAGGTCGGGAATTTCTGGAAATACCGCATCGAACGGGACGACATCCCCTCGGCGCAAGGTGCCACCGACACTCCAGTCGCCTCGGCTACCCTCACCGACATGATCACCGACATCGCCCATCGCGAGGGATATTGGGTCGTCTCCTTTGAACGCACTCTCGTCGATCCTTCAAAACAGGCCCCCGAGGATACCGAAACCACGACCTTTTCATGGCTCGCCACGCCTCGCATGATCTATCCATGCAAACGCGATTGTAAAAATAACCTCAACAACATCGGGTATCTCCTCGGATACATCATGCGACAAACGCCGATATTCCGCTTCCCCCTCGAAGTCGGAAACAAATGGAGCGTCGCCGGACAAAAAGACGTCTATTCGCGATACGAAGTCCGCGCCCTTCACACCGATCCCATCGTCGTCCCGGAAGGCTCGTTTACCGGCGTCTATGAGATCTTCGGTTCCATCGAAGAAGGCCGCGAGTCGCGATTTTTTATGCCAGGCATCGGAACGGTCCAACGCACCGTGCGAAGCGGTGCCGGATCCAAACGCGAGGTTCTCCTCAACCACCGCCTGATTCTATAAACGACTGCGCCATGTCGCTCGACCACCTCAAACATGCCCAGCCCGCCGAAATCCAGATGATCACACGCATCGCCTCCGGCGGTACAAGCGAGGTATGGCTGGCCACCCACCCCAAGACCAGCACCCCGTTCGTCCTCAAATACGCAACCTCCCCGGCCAACCACAATCCCTATTTGGCCGGTATGTTTGAACGTGAATTCGAAGTTTCACGCCTCCTAAAGACGCATCACATCGACGACATCTCGCCCGCCATCGCCCACTTCGATTTTGACGAAGACAACCACCCCTATCTCCTCATGGAGTATTTTCCCTCCCAATCCCTCGCCAGCCTCTTTTCAGAGCTCACCTCCTGGAATCCAATGCGCCCCATTCTCCGGCATCTCCTCAAAACATGTGCGCGCATTCACGCCGCCGGCATCGTCCACGGCGACCTCAAACCCACCAACATCCTCATCGACAACGCGGGAAACCTGCGACTCATCGACTTTTCCCTCTCGACCATCCACGGCGCGCTTCACCCCAACCACGACGGCCCATTTGCCCTCGGAACGCCATGGTACATGTCGCCAGAACAGGCCATGCACACCCGGATGTCATGCGCCACCGACGCCTATGCCCTCGGCATCATCCTGTTTGAATGGATCACAGGACACGTCCCATACCAAGGCAAGACGATCGAGGAAACCCTGAACATGCACTGCCAGGCCCCCATCCCCCCCCTTGTCCGCACCAGCATTTCAGACCTGCCCCGAGACCTTTACACCATCGTTCCGAAACTCATGGATCGCAACACCGACACCCGAAATGACGCCTTTCGCGCGTTGTATGCCCTGGTCACCCAAACCTCATAAAAACGCCCAGGTCAAACACACAAAGCCCTCACCAAACCCCGACCTCACCCCCGGCCCCTCTCCCATGGGGAGAGGG
>CAMCLY010000133.1 GCA_945875805.1 uncultured Myxococcales bacterium
TCGACGCCACACCTTCAGACGATCCCATCCAATCCGCGCCCACAAATACAATCGATGATGCCGCGCAAAAAAAATCCACGCGCACAAAAAAATCCGTCGACGCCACACCTTCAGACGATCCCATCCAATCCGCGCCCACAAATACAATCGACGATGCCGCGCCAAAAAAATCCACGCGCGCAAAAAAATCCGTCGACGCCACACCTTCAGACGATCCCATCCAATCCGCGCATACAAATACAATCGTCGATGCCGCGCCAAAAAAATCCACGCGCGCAAAAAAATCCGTCGACGCCACGCCTTCAGACGATCCCATCCAATCCGCGCATACCAATACAATCGTCGATCTCTCCACGTCCGATCTCTATCTCACAGCCCCCAAACCCACGCGCGCAAAAAAGATCGTCCATTCCCCCGCCCCGGCCCCTGTCCAACCAACTGGCGATACGGAAACGGCGAGGAGTTCGTCCGAAAGCCAAAATCCTCAGTCCGCGCGCTTTCATCGTCCGACCCTCAACGTAAAGCAGATCCTCGAAGAAAATGGCCTCTATGCGCCCGCGCTCTCGAGACCACACGTCCACATCTGGACGCGTGAAGAACTCATCGAGCGCGGGCTCCAGCACAGCGGAACGGCCACGGCATCTCCCGAAGATCGCATCCCGGACGATTTTTATCACACCATCGCAGATGAACCCGAAGCCCCGCTCACGCCTCAACATTACGCGCACCTTTGTGAACTTTTTCACATCCATGCCGTGATGGATGCGTTCTGCAAGGCTATGGATGAAATTTTCTTCAAATCCCTTCACCTCATCCACATCCCGTCCCTGTTGCCCACAGACATGGCCGCGAACGGCCTCGTCGCAAACGCCCTTTCCAATGCGCACATCGCATCGTCCGGTTCCGGCGAACCCTATCCAGCCTCCCCGTCCGTCATGCCCCCCGGTACCACGGGAATGGGGCCGGATCCCGTCATCGAGAGTTTTTTCTCGATATTTGAACAGCCCATCAAACGCATCGTTGTCTCCCCCCAAGTCACGAATATCGCCGACATCATCCACCTCCATGTCTGCGCCCATGTCGAGGAAATCTGCACGCTGCTCGCCGACTGGGCGCGAAGTCTCAAATACATCGACGACGGGGTGTCCGGCGGCCCTCAGTTCAAGCCGCTCTATCTATGTTTCCTCGAACGGTTCACGGATATTTTAAACGTGCATCAGGAGGCAGCCCAGCAACAGCACGTCTTTCTGCCCGACATCCGCCTGGCCAGTCGCTTCCGCCTCCATCCGTATGAGCTTCTGATCTTATGGATCCTCGTGGCCTTTGACATCAGCCCGGAATTTCGACAGGCTCTCGGCGAAACCTGGAATCAGCAGACCGTCGTCTTCATTCACTCCGGCGTCATCATGCGCATGATGGCGTCCAACGTCGAAGAACGCACTCTGTTGTTGCACTTCCTGTCCCCCACCGGACGGCTTCAGTCCAACGGACTCATCAAACTCATGCCGACCGGGGCCAGCAACCTGACGATAAATTACGAGCTTCTGACATGCGACCAGGTGCGTTACCAGTTCACCAACGTGTTTTCGCTCTCGCTGTCGTCGTCACAGTTCGGCGAAATCTCCCTGCCGTCCCTTCCAGAAGATACCTTCATGGACAGCGCCCATCAAAAGACGCTCGACATCATAAAAAACTATCTGGAACGCCCCAATCCCCGTGATCTTCCAGGGATGAACGGCGACAACCTCAACATCATTCCATCGTTGACCTTCCTTATCGAAGGCCTTCCAGGAAGCGGCCGTCTGACGCTCATCAAAATCCTGGCCTCAAAGCTCTCGCTGCCGGTCATTTCAGTCCAGTCCACCATGCTGCCCACCCTTTCCGGCGCAGAGTGCGACAGCTACCTCAACGACGTGTTTCTCGACGCCGCCCTTACCCAAAGCATCCTCGTCTTCCGCGACGCAGGCGTCATCCTTACCCAGGAGCTCCTCGCCACCAATCTGTCCCGAAAACTCGCCATGTTCCCGGTGATTTGTGCCCTGAGCGTGGACATCGGAAGCAAAATCCCCGTGGCGCTGGAACCCTACATCACGTTCAAAACCAAGATGGAAGCCAACCTCAAGGACAATGCCGCACGCATCTGGCTGCCCCATCTCCAGTTCGCAGGACTCAATCGCGACGCCGTCAACATGTTGCAACTGGCGCAGTCCATGGCACTTCAGCCCTACCAAATCCAGAAGGCCGCCCGGCTTGCCTACTATTCGACCAATGACGACGACAAACACCAAATCTGCCTCGACAACGCCAAGCTCGAGCGCGCGGCGGCCACCCAGGTCACCAAAAACATCGGCAATCTGGCCTACGTCACCGACCCCGAAATCACCCTCGACGACGTCATCGTCAGTGACGACATCATGGAGAAAATCAAACAAATCATCGGGTCAGCCATCAACCGGCGCCGCGTCCTCTACGAATGGGGACTTTCGCGCCGAATCCGGCGCGGCACCGGCGTCATCGCCCTCTTTGACGGCGAACCGGGGACCGGCAAAACCCACAGCGCCGAAGCCATCGCCAAAACACTCGGCCTCTCCCTCATGCGCATCAACATCGCCACCATGGTCGACAAATACATCGGCGAAACCGAAAAAAATCTCACCACGATCTTCGAACAGGCACGCCCGGACATGCAGCTCCTCCTCTTCGACGAGGCCGACTCCCTCTTCACCAAGAGAACCGCAAACGTCTCCAAATCCAACGACCGTTACTCAAACATGAGCATCAACGTCCTGCTCCAGCTCGTCGAACGATACGAAGGCGTCAGCATCCTGACGACAAACCTCAAAAACGCCATCGATCCCGCCTTTGAACGGCGTATCACGTACAAGGTCTATTTCCCCATGCCCAAGAAACCCGAACGCGAACGCCTATGGAAATACATGTGCCCCGAAGACATCCTCACCTCGGAACCCATCGATTACGAATGGCTCTCCGAACTCGAAATGAGCGGCGGCGAAATCAAAAATGCCGTCCTGACCGCGGCCTTCCAGGCCGCCACCAAGGGACAGCTCCTCAACAGCGAATTTCTCTATGACGCGGGAGTCAGCGAGGCCACCGCCGCCGGACGCGTCATGAGACGATATGACGAAGGTGGAGACGACGTATTCTCATGATCGACGAGGGTGTGATTACTGAATTTGACGACGAGTTTTACGGCGTCCTCATCGATGAACGCGGCGTGAAAATCTCCATCCCTGGCGCCCTGATCGGGGAGCGCGTCCGCTACCACGTCGAACATTCCAGCCCCCATGTGCAACGCGCATGGGGGCGTTGCGACGCCCTGCTTCAGCCGTCCCCGCAACGCCAGAAGGCCCCCTGCCCCCTCTCTTGGCCCACGGCCGGAATGTGCCCGGGCTGCCCCCTCATGCACATGTCTGGCGAACTCCAGGCCCAGCTCAAGCGCCAGTACGTCCTCAACTGCCTCCACCGCGCCGGCCTGACCTACCTCCGCGACATCGCCCTGAACGACGCCCCCATCCCCCTGCACTACCGAAACCGATCCGACTTCGTCGCCGCCGAAATCCGTGGAAAATTCATCCTCGGTTCCTACAAACCGCGCTCCCACGAAGCCCTCGAAATCCGGCGATGCCCCATCCTGCGCGCCCCGCTCTCGCAAGTGCTGTCCTTCATCACCCACACGGCGCGAAAGATGAACCTCCGTGCCGCTCGCCCCTCCCCCTCACTCACCGGCACACTGCGATACGTCTCACTCTTTGCCAACGACCGCGGACACGTCCTCGTCGACCTCGTCTGCCAGAGCGCCGCCGGCCAAAAACCCGCCTGGATCGACGATTTTGCCCACGCCCTGCGCGGATTTTTCCCCATCAAGGGCGTCAGCTGGTCCGTCAATGACTCCCCCCACAACGCTATCCGCGTCGAACCGTCGCGCCGTCTCTGGGGACTGGAACGCATCGACGAACACTACGGCGACATCGCCATCCCCCTCTCGGCCTCCGGATTCACCCAGCTCAACTCCGACGTCGCCGCCGCCATCTATCAGACCGCCAGACAATGGGCGGGCACACAGCCCGACATCGCATGGGACCTCTATTGCGGCGTCGGAGGCTTCGGACGCACCATGCGTCCAAAACGCGCGCTCTACGGCGCAGAGTTCAGCCCGTCCGCCATCCAGGCCGCCATCCAGGCCGCCTCCAACGCCCCCTTCGACACCCACTTTGAAGTCCTCGACCTCGAACACCAGTGGCCCGACACATGGCCCAATCCCGACGTCGTCCTCCTCGACCCGCCACGAAAAGGACTCAGCCAGAACGTCATCCAGCACCTCCTCACCCTCCGACCACCCAAAATCCTCTACATGAGCTGCAACCCCGAATCCTTCGCGCAAAACGCCGCCCAGCTCGCCCCCCATTACGTCATCGACACCCTCCAGGCCTTCGACATGATGCCCCAGACACGACAGGTCGAACTCCTCGCCATGCTCTACGCACGATAGACTCTAGAACGGAGACGCCTTCCACCTCTATTCGACTCTACCACGCCTCCGCGACCGCCCGTCCACTTCACGGCGCCCAACAATGACGCCGACCTTTCTGCCCGGGCGCGGGCTATCCGCCCCAGGCGGATACGCCCTGCGCGCGCGGCTATCTGGCGATACGCCGCGCCCCCCTTTTGAACCCAAAACGCCTTTTTTATGCCCATAATGGGCTATTTTAGTTGCCCACTACATACCATTTGTATAGAATACTTACCCCATAAGTTTGTGCTTTTGTTCTACAAAACTTTTTTACACAGGACGCATCATGATAAAACGCGATGTTCACACCCTTGCCGTGGTGTTATCTGCACTCTGTACGCTTTCCATGGGATGCGCGCACAAACAGGACGGCTGCCGACTCGACACCGAATGCCCCAACGGCCAAATCTGCCGAAACACAAAATGCGAGTCCACTCCGGAAAGCGCCCTTCGTGCCGCCCATGACGACGGCCGAGGCCCCGGCGACATCCAAGCCATCACCAACGCGGATATCCAAAACCACACCAAACTCGTCGATCTCGGCCCCGGCGTCGACTACACCCTCGAAGAAAAAATCACCCTCTACGCGTCACAAAAACTCCAAATCGAACCCGGCGTCACCATCCTCATGAAATCCAGCGATGCCGCCATCGAAACGACCGATGACAGCCTCCTCGTCATGGAAGGCTCTTCTCAAAAGCCCATCGTCCTGCGCGCCGACCCCAACGTCAAATGGCAAGGCATCCGGCTCGGCGGAACCAACCCCAACCACACCCTCAAACACGTCACCCTCGAAAATGCCGCGGCCGGAGACGCCGCCATTCTCCTGACCGACGAGGCCCAGGCGTCCCTCGAAAACCTCACCATCCAGGACGCAAACGACGCCATTAAAGCCCTCAACACGTCCACCATCAAAAAACTTCACAGCACAACCCTCAACCATTGTCAGGGATTCCCGCTCACCCTCGATACCTTGCAAATCCTAAAATCCGCCCAAAACAACCATTTCGATGGTGCCCAAAAACGCACCATCCGCATCCTGCACGCCCCAATCCTGATCAACGACACATTCACCGTCCCCAAATTCGATCTGCCATTCCAGTTCGACGACGGATTAAATGTCTCCGGATTGGGCGTGTTCACCATTCCCGAAGGCACTGAGTTCACGGTGGGCAAAGAAAAAATCGTCGCGTTCAGCGACGTCCAGCTCAATATCCTCGGCAAATCCAACGCCCCCGTCCTCATGCACGGCATCAAAGACGAAGACGGATACTGGGCAGGCGTGACCGTTTCGTCCATGAACGCCACCGTCATTCAACACCTCACGCTCATCAATACCGGCGCAGACATGGCCCCGGCGCTCTCGCTCAACGACAAATCCAAGGTCACCCTCAAAAATATCACCTTCTCCGGCTCGGCGGCCATTTGCCTGGCCATCGGTGAAGAAGTCGACCTCACCAGCGAGGGCGGTCACTCCTTCAACGGATGCCAAAACCGCAATGTGCTCGACGAACGCCTCGAAGATACCGTCCACAATATCATCGACGACATTCCCATCGGGTAGGATACACACAAAAAAAGGCGCGGGCGTATCCGGCCCAAAGCCGGATAGCCCGCGCAAACGCGGCGCGCGTATCCGGGCAAAGCCCGGATAGCTCGCCCCCCAAAAAACACCCACGAATCAGGGCATCGCACTCCAGACGAGGATCCACTCCCCTGTCCATAACGGCGGCAAAAGATGTCCCAAAAAGACGTATTCAACTGCGGCCAACGCCAGAAATGGCCCGTAGGGCACGGCGAGTTTGCCCGTCGTCTCGGGAAGCGGGGCGTCGTTGAGTTCCTGGGCAACGTCGTTGCGAAACAGGCCGGCCTGCGAGTCGGTCTGCTGACGGCGGCCAAGAAATATGGCAATGACGGCGGCCAAAATGCCCTGGAGGCTAGAGGCCAGAAAGACGAAGATCAGGGACTGCCAGCCAAGAAACGCGCCGATCATGGCGAGCATCCAGACGTCGCCGCCACCCATGCCAATGCGCCGCGTCAAAAGATAGTACAGACCGATGATGAGAAGCACCAGGCCCGCGCCGATGCCCGCACCCAAGAAACTGTCGAGGAACTCGAGGTTCCCACGGACCGCCCCAAACGGCGCGCCGTCGGGCAAAATGAGCGACGCCACGACGCCAAGCGCGGCAACGGGAAGCGCGATTTCGGGCGGAATTTCCGTTTTCTGAATGTCAATGATGGCGAGTGCAAGACAGGAAACGACAAAAATGGACATGGCCACAAAAAAGAGAAAGAGGCGGAGAAAGCCACCCTCCATCAACAATAATCCGAGGTTCGACGCAAATATCTGCCGGCAAAGCAAAAAACCAAAAAGACCGCTCACGGCCTCCACAATGGGATACTGCGGCGAAATGGGCGCCTTGCAGTGACGACAGCGACCGCGAAGAATGAGCCACGAAAGCACGGGAATGTTGTCGTAGGGCTTGATGCGCGCGCCGCATTTGGGACAGGCACTGGGCGGAAACACGATCGATTTGTGGTTGGGCACGCGATAAATCACGACATTTGAAAATGACCCAAGACAGGCCGCAAATAATGTACAAAATACATACAATACGATGGAAAAAGTTTCGAGTTCCATGAAACACCCATGAGGAATATCCACAATTGAAAGGATTTCCGTTCTCAAAAAAGTGGACACTGAGGATTTTGAACAATCTTGAAGATTAAGAATATATCCACTTCATCGTGCAACATATTCTATGTTTTAAATATTCAGAAATATACAAACATCCCCTCATATCATTCAAAAAAGAACGTTTCATCCTCGCCATTTTTTTCAATACATTGTTCGACATAGTTCAAATAGGCATCGCGCAACGCCCAGAATGTATCGATTTTTTCGAGTTCCATGGGGCTCGGACTGGGGAAAAGCGCTTTCGTGAGGGATTCTTTGTCGAACGCGCGGATGGCGTCGTAGGTGAGGCGCGAGAAGCGCTGAATCTGTTCGAGATGCTGGCGAGGCTTGGAATTCGGGGTTTTGGCAAACGCCGCGCCGTTGTCGATCGACATCAGCCGACCGTGGACAATCTGGCAGTTGATGCCATAGAGTTTGGGCACCCCGCTGAAACGGTCCCAGTTGTTGACGAGAAAGTCAAAGACGATGAGATTGGAAATCTGACGCGCGAGTTCATATTTCGTCAGATTTTCGAGATGGGGCGCCAGCTTGTCGGCAAAGCGCGCGCCGAGCTCGTGTTTTTTGGCGACCTCGGGGACGATTTCCGAGGCCGGTCTCTGCAAATCCTCGCGCGTCGTTCCCGGGTTGAGCCATGCGCGCCACAGAGACTTCAGTTCAATCGGGAAGTCGGCGTATTCTGGGATCCACTGTTTGAACGTCCCGTCGACGCGGTGCGAGCCGTCGCCGTTCGGCGTCGGAATGATCTCCGTGAACTCCGCCTTGGGGTTGGAGGCATTGCGCGCATAAAGGCGCGAAAATTCCTGGAACTCAAAGACGACGGGGAGATTGACGGGCACGTCAAACCCGCATTTCATCACAGGACACAGCCGATAGGCGGCGATTTCGGACCGATAGTTTGACTGAAACCGTTTTTGAAACGGCTTGTAGGCCGCGATGGTCGTTTTATCCTTGATCAGTCGGTAGACGAGGGTGCTGCCCCCCCCGAGCTTCTTGAGCCCGTCGACGTCGACGCCGACCGTGAGCGTTCGGGGCGCGGCATGGAGCCATGGGTGACGCGCAAGCGTCCGGGAATACACCGCGCCCGACGCCCCAAACCGTCGTTCATACATTTCGAGGAATCTCAGGGCCTCGTCGGGCGAAAGGGATTCCGTCATGCTGAGAAGCGCCGGTTCTCCGAGGGGTTGCCCCGCTTCGAGAATGGGACGTATGCGCGCCTCGACAGAGGCCGGTGTCCCCCATACAAACAGAGGCGGAAGGGCGGCCGCCTGGGGTTCACCGGATTCCGGCGCCACGGCCGCCTGGGGTTCACCGGA
>CAMCLY010000134.1 GCA_945875805.1 uncultured Myxococcales bacterium
TCATCCTGGCCCACGGCGCGCCCGCTCTGCACATCATCCTGGCCCACGGCGCGCCGCGCAGCCTCCTGGCCCACGGCCTCCTGCAAAGCCCCGTAAAAACTGACGGAAAAAACCACACCTGCACATAGCGCCACGGCCCACCGCGGTCTCCACGTCGATTTTGTGGTGTTGTCTCGAATCAAAAGTTCACCTCGCACAGGCCTGCGCCACGTCCCTTCAAAACGGCGCCCCTCATACCCCAAATCGCCAGCCAAAGGATCACTTTTTTCCCCCCAGTCAATCCCCGTCACCCATTATATTTTCCGTGGCAATTATCGGGGTTTTGGACTATCCCCCGCCCCACCTTTTTACCCCATTACAGGAGGATTTTATGTCTCAAGTGAGTTTCGACCAGTTCAAAAAAAATCTCTGTGCCTGCGACGATATCGGACTCTGGCTCGACACCAGTCGCATGAAGTTTGACGACGCCTTCATGGAATCCATGTCCGGCGCCATCGCCAAAGCACTCGACGACATGGCCGCCCTCGAATCCGGCGCCATCGCCAATCCCGACGAACACCGCATGGTCGGCCACTACTGGTTGCGCAACCCCCAATGCGCCCCATCCGACGACATCCGCTGCGACATCGTCACCACCCAACAGCGCATCGCCGATTTTGTCCAAAAAATCCACCACGGCACCATCCTCGCCCCCAACGGCCAGAAATTCACCGACCTGCTCGTCATCGGCATCGGAGGCTCTGCCCTCGGACCCCAGTTCATCGCCGATGCACTCGCCACTCACGACGACAAAATGCGCGTCCACTTTCTCGACAACACCGACCCGCAGGGCATCGAGTCCACACTCTCGGCCATAGAACACCTCGACACCCTCCTGGTCGTCGTCATTTCAAAATCCGGTTCAACCCCCGAAACGCGAAACGGCATGATCTCAACCGCCCACTACCTCCAGACTCACGGCCTGAACCTGCCCTCCCGCGCCATCGCCATCACCGGCACTGGCTCACTCCTCGACCAACAGGCACAGTCCGAAGGCTGGATCGACCGATTCCCCATGTGGGACTGGGTCGGCGGACGGACCTCCCTCTTCTCCGCCGTCGGTCTCCTCCCCGCCGCACTCCAGGGCCTCGATACCGACGCCCTCGCCACCGGCGCCAGACGCTGTGACGCCCACACGCGAAACCGTGACATCCGGCAAAACCCCGCCGCACTCATGGCCCTGATGTGGTTCCACGCCACCGACGGAAAAGGCCTCAAAGACCTCGTCATGCTCCCCTACAAAGACAAACTCCTCCTCTTCTCAAGATACCTCCAGCAACTCATCATGGAATCCCTCGGCAAAGCCCTCGACCTCGACGGAAACCCCGTCCACCAGGGACTCACCGTCTACGGCAACAAAGGCTCCACAGACCAGCACGCCTACGTCCAGCAACTCCGTGACGGCATCCACAACTTCTTCGTCACCTTTATCGACGTCCTCCAGGACGGCGCCAACCCCATCGAAGTCGCCCCCGACATCACACCAGGAGACTACCTCCACGGTTTCTACCTCGGCACGCGTCAGGCACTCGCCGATTCCGGCCGCGAATCCCTCTCCATCATCGTACGCCGCATCGACGCGCAAACCATCGGCGCCCTCATCGCCCTCTTTGAACGCACCGTCGGACTCTACGCCTCCCTCATCCACATCAACGCCTATCACCAGCCCGGCGTCGAGGCCGGCAAAAAAGCCGCTTCCTGCATTCTCTCCCTCCAAACTCGCATCCTCTCCGCCCTCCTCGCCCCCGCCTCCGCACACCAGCTCGCCATTTCCCTCGACGAGGACGAAGAAAACGTCTACCGAATCCTCACCTATCTCTCCGAAAACGGCCGCATCAAAGCCTCAAGCCCCCACTTCGACGACTTCGACCGCACCTTCTCCCGCTGATTCCCACCCACTCCCACGAATATGGGCGCGGGCTATCGGCCCCAGGGCCGATACGCCCCGCGCGCCGCGCTATCGGCCTTCGCCCGATACGCGCGGCCTTTTTTTATATATCTGATACGCGCGCCCTCATCTCACCAAAGACGCAGGCATCTCGCCTGCAAATGATTCCACGCGGGCGGAACGCCTGCTTCCTCTTAGAGAAGCTGGCAAAAACGGAGAAGAGCAAAGCCTCCCCCGCCCCAATATGGCGCTCCAACGTTTGGGACGCGCAATCATTTTGCAAAGAGTGGCGATCCCACGTTGGGGACGACCAGTCTTCATGAAAAGGGCAATCCTTTCAATTCTAAGGTCATCGATGGTTTTGAGATGCCCGTGCTCTTTATCCCGGCTGTTTCCTTGCCGATCATTACGACGAATCGTCCCCAAACTGCGACGCGTTCACCAGAACAATGATCGCGCGGTGAAGGAGGGTTATCCCTTTGACGGGCGCACCATGATCGAGAGTGAATGCGTGACCGAACTGTTCAAGCGTTATCAGGCGTTGATTGAATGCCCCACTCACCGCTTCCTTTCAGAGCGGCAAAAGGCATAAACTGCGCGGCCCGGCGCAGTCGTGGCATTCTCACGTGATTCCGTGGTTCGGGATGCTCCCTCATGATCAAATCTTCATCGTCCATCTTGGATAAACGCAAATCTCCATCGACATGTTTTTCCGGCATACAAGCCACATCCTCAGGCACGATGTCCTCCAATCTGTTGATGACGTTCAATTGCCGTCGCGTTTTCCTCAAAATTCATCCCTTTTAAAATGATATTCCGGCCATATTTTTCGCGCAATCGAATCACCACCTCCTGAAGTGGCCGTTCACGCGCGCGCCATTCACGCAAGCGGCTTTCTTTTTTTGCATCGCTTCCAAACAACTCAAGCTGTACCGAAAGGCGTTCCTTTGATTGTTCAGGCACAAGATGGCAAACCGAAATATGGATCTTACGGATCAAGAGCGAACTGTCCACAAGGCGATCAAAAAGGTCTAGTGAGGCTCTGATCACGACATCCCATGAAGAGGTGTCCTGTCCGAGATCGAGCGATCCGTGCGAGGGTCTGGGCATACGTCGACCATACCGGTCGACGACGATATCCCCTCGATACGTGCGGCACATCGGCAACCGAGTGAGATTTTCGACATCGTAACTCAGCGTCAGCACAATCTGACGCGTGGTCATCCCGCTCGAGACCAAGTCAAGGACGAGATCATCGACCATTTCGCGCAATACACAACGCGCCGAAACGGCATCATAAGGTCTGGGCAAAACCTGCCCGGAACTCATGCTCTTTGACTCGGGGCGATACCGCTTTATATCCGCCATGGTGCATGGCTCCCATCCCCACGCATGATCGATCAGCAGTTCTGCATTCACGCCAAACAATCGATACAATTCATCTTCGTGTTCAAGAGCATAGCGCGCCAGTTCCCCCATTGTCGTCAAACCGCACGATTTCAAACGGGAGGCCGTGCCCGGCCCAATCCTCCAGAAATCCGTCATCGGCGTATGCGTCCACAACTGCTCGCGATATTTCCTCTCGTCCAATTCGGCAATCCGGACGCCATAGGCATCCGGCTCACAATGCTTGGCCTGGATGTCCATGGCCACTTTGGCAAGATACATATTTGTCCCAATCCCTGCCGTCGCCGTAATGCCCGTCGTCTTCAACACATCGCGAATCATCATCATGGCAAGTTCTCGGGGGGACTTTCCATAAAGCTTCAGATACCCCGTCACATCGATAAACACTTCATCAATGGAATAGACATGGATGTCCTGCGCCGATACATAGTTCAAATATATTCGATAAATTCTGGCGCTGACCGCCATATACATCGACATTCTCGGCGAGGCGACGATATAGGCCATCGCAAGTTCTGGTGAATCTTTCAGGAATCGGGCGTCTGCGCTTTTTCCCACCAATCGCCCCCCCGGCGCATGACGTCTGCGCTCTGCATTCAGCGCCCTTACCCTCTGCACCACTTCAAACAAACGGGGTCTGCCACTCACCCCTGCCGCTTTTAACGACGGCGTCACCGCAAGACATATCGTTTTGTCCGTCCTTGATACATCCGCCACCACGAGATGCGTATTCAGGGGATCCAGCCCACGTTCCACACACTCCACGGACGCATAAAATGACTTCAAATCGATGGCGACATATATCCGTCTTTCCTCACCCATCTTTCCCCTTCCAGCCATCCTTCGCCATGACGCCACCTTTCTCTCCAGGGCAGTCCCCCTCGAAAAAGAACAGATCAAACGTATCCCAAAAAGCGCAAAAGTCAATTGACTTTTTTACATATAAACACGCATTCCGAGTGTACATGAAGTATGCGCCATGGCGCAAAAGCCTCAATATAGAGTGGCAGAGGGGGTAGCGGCGTATTGAAGCCAAGGGGGCATGTCCCCTTGGCTTCAATAGCCGCTCAGGGGGAGACTTCCCCCTCCCAAAACGCCCCAATGCCTTTCCCGTGGGATCCATCCTCCGCAAAGAATCCGTCGAGGAAGTCCGGGGCAAACAAGCCATTTCTTCTTAGGAGGCAGGGCGAGAGCAGAAATTAAAGATAATGGACGTTCAGCACAATCATACAAAGATTACAGAAGGCATGACATAAAATCGGCGCGATGAGTTTTTGAGTTTTCCAGCCCAGGAAACCAAACAGAAGCCCCGGAAAAAACGTGAGCAGCCGGGCACTTCCGCCCGCAGGAAAATGCGAAAAGGCAAAGAGCGCGGAGGTCATCAAAATCGCGTACACGGGGGCCATCCGCCCCCACTTTTCAAACCGTTTTAAAAAGGTCTTCTGGAGATAACCGCGATAAAAAAACTCCTCGGGCAACGCAATACAAAAGATCTGAATGGGTATTTCCATCCACAACGGCTGACCAAGGCGATCATAATTTGACCATTCAAAAGAAAAAGCAAATCCCTGAATGGAGGTGCGCACGATATGATTGCCCACTGCAATCGGAATGGCCAACACTATTAAAATAAGCAGTGCGATACCAAGATCCGAACGTCCGAAGTCAAGAGAAAGCATTCCCCCATCCTGGGGATGAAAGCGACGCACGACCAGCACGGGAAGGACAATCAGAGCGGAGACGGCCATCATCCAGGCCATGTCGGATATCGGGCTGCCCATGGGGAAAAGCGCGACATCAAGACATGTCAAAAGAATCACGATGACATATAAAATATAAGGTTCTGAAGCGATGAATTTACTCATGTCGTCGGCAGAAAAAGATCCGGCATATCGAGGGCGGCCTGCGCCATGTATTGATGCGCCTTGAGACGACGCACAGTACTGTTGTCACAGAGGACGGCCACCAGAAAACGCAACACCGGGGCCACGATATTTTTGTATTGCCGGGCGGGCATGGCACGCGACGTCATGTTCTGCATCGTCGTGAGAAGTGTCTGATAACGCAGGCGACGCACGGAATTTAATATAAAAGGCTCAATATTGTGCTGTCCCTTCGCACATCGTTCACACAAAAAGCCCACTTCCTGCTGATACCATGGAGAAGCCTCGAGATTTTCGGCGCATCCTGCACAAATTTCGAGATTGGGCAGTGCGCCGAGCTGATGCAAAAGATAACATTCAAACCATGCCAGGGCTCCGGGGGCATATTCGGACGCGGCCTCCATGACGGCAAGCGTCGAGAGAAGGGACGAAAACAGATTGAAGACAGAGGCGTCGGGGGGGCAGACATCGGAAACGGCCTCAAGCGCCGCACAGGCACACGAAAACGCGGGGATCTCGGAAAGCAGGGCATCAAAGCGCTTTGAACTATAGGCCGATTTAAGGCGCGCCATCCCCTTGTCGGGGCGTTCCGTACACTCGATTTCGTAGATGCAGAACGTTTCCAGACCGTTGGGAAACGACCGGGATCCCTGAATGTGGAATGCCGCGGTCGTCAGAACGCGATCGTCGTCCAGAAGCCAGTCGAGAATGGCGTCATTGTCGCGAACCCTCGTTTGACGGAGAATGATCCCGTTCATGAAAAACTACATTTCCTCAAGCGTATCGATTCCGAGAAGCCCGAGTCCGTCCTTGAGCACAACGCCGATGGCATCGACCAAAGCCAGGCGAGCGGAACGCGTCGCTTCATCCGTACAGTTGAGGACAGGATGTCCCGCCTTATCTGTAAATATGAAGGCAAATGATTTGCACAAGTTAAACAGATATTCGGCCATCTTGGACGGATCGCGATTTTGGGCCGCCCACTGAATCGCCGCAGGAAACTGCATCAGATTGAGAAGCAGTTTCTTTTCCTGGGGTGTTTTGAGTGCCGAGAGCACATCCCCGGGCTGAGTCCGGGTGTAGGATGCCTTGCGCAAAATGGAACGCGTTCGGGCATAATTCATGAGGCAGTACGCCCCCGTTCTGCCCTGAAGATCGAGCGATTTTTCGGGATTAAACTCCATCCACGACGCGGGCGTAAAGTTGAGAAGGTAATACTTGAGCGCGGCAAGCGCAATGGTCTGAGCTCGCCGGTCAAATTCGGCTTCGTCCGCATCCGCATAATGCTCCCGGTCCGCCTTGTTTTCCATCACCTCACGGACGAGACGCGCCATCTCCTCGATGAGATCGTCGGTATCGACCACCGTCCCCTCGCGGCTTTTCATGCGCCCGTTGGGAAGCGTCACCATGCCATACGAAAGGTGCTCAAAACGGCCGCCAAGATCCGGGCGCAGTTCCCCAAGAATCCCAAAAAGCACCTGGAAATGATAGTTCTGTTCGTCGGCCGTGACATAGATCATTTTATCATATTCATAATCTTTATAGCGTTCTATCGCCGTGCCGATATCCTGCGTGATATATACACTCGTCCCGTTTGAGCGAAGCACGATTTTTTCACCATTCAGGCCGATTTTTGATAGATCAAACGCCGTCGCATTATCGGGGAGACGATGGAATATTCCTTTTTCAAGACCGTTCTGGATGATGTCTTTTCCGAGTTTGTAGGTCTCGCTTTCAAAATACAGCTTGTCAAACGAAATCCCAAGGGTTTTGTAGGTATCCATAAACCCTTCGATAACCCAGTCATTGAGCCGTTTCCATATCGCACGGACTTCAGGATCCCCGTTTTCCCAACGAATCAGAAGATCCGTCACCTCTTTGCCGATGGGACTCAGCGAGTTAAAGTATTTGTCCTTATAGGAAGATTTAAATGTCGAAAAGAGATCGGCCGGTGCCTTGCCTTTTTTCTTAAGTTCATAGGCCTCGATCGCCTTTTGAGCCTTGATCCCGGCCTCTGAAGTGAGAAATTCTTCATATGCCCGTTTTCCGGCTTCGGATTCGAGCCACGTTTTATATTCGGCCTGAAATTCCTTTTCAAACTGAACATAAAAATCGCCCACGAGATGATCGCCCTTCTTACCCGCGGACTGCGGCGTGATATTTTGACCATGCTTTATATATACAAGCATGGATTTGCAGATGTGAATTCCGCGATCATTGATAATATTCACTCGCGTCACGCGAGACCCGCTTTTTTGAAGCAGGCGAGATACTGACTCGCCGATAACATTGTTGCGAAGATGACCAAGGTGTTGCGGTTTGTTGGTGTTGGGCCCCGAAAACTCAATGACGACGCGTTCGTCACGGACGGGCGCGTCGGCAAAATGATCGCCCTGTTCCAGGATGTCGCCGATGACCGCCTGCGCGAGCGCGGCCGTGTCGTATGACAGATTCACATACGGCCCCACCGCCGCCACCGCTTCAAAAACCGGCTTCCCGGCGAGCGCTTCGGCAAGTGCCGCCGATATCGCCACGGGATTGTGGCGGGCCTTGTCGTCCAGAGTCGACAGACGCCCACGAAGACCAAAACACGAAAGTGCCACATCCCCCTGCGCATTTTCGGGCACCGGGCTCAGCACGACATCGCCTTCCGTATAGTCTGCGGCACCAAGCCCGCGTATCGCCGACGCAATATTTTGGAGAACATCTGATTGAAATGTCTGAATCGTCATGAGTGTTCCTTTTAATCCATCCTCATAAAAAAGTGATGACCGCACCTCGGTGAGGCCGACCCATGCCGCCGCCGTGCATTTTTTCCTTGCACGCCCGACATGCGGCGGCCTTATAAACGATTTTCGGCGTTTTGCACGCACCGTTGCATTTTGCCGACCACGGGGTCTACAAGATACGGCGTTCATGCCGACTTCACCCGAGGGGGTAGCGGCGTATTGAGGCAGAGCCGAAATAGCCGCTCAGGGGGAGACTTCCCCCTCCCACCCAAAAAACAAGAGTTCGGAGCGTCTTCCGCTCAACGCACCTGACACAGGAGGAGAGATTTATATGTACAAACCCTCATATCTGCTTTTGCCTCTGGCTTTGATCTGCGCCCCTATAGGCTTTTCAGGATGCACGGAATCCGACGAAGATGCTCCATCCCCAATCGATCCTGGCGGAGACAACGGCGGCGGAGACAACGGCGGCGGGGACAACGGCGGCGGAGACAACGGCGGCGGAGACAACGGCGGCGGAGACAACGGCGGCGG
>CAMCLY010000135.1 GCA_945875805.1 uncultured Myxococcales bacterium
CCGCCGATGCCGCCGCGCCTGCCGCCGATGCCGCCGCGCCTGCCGCCGATGCCGCCGCGCCTGCCGCCGATGCCGCGCCTGCCGCGCCTGCCGCGATTCCTGCCCCTTCTGATGTGGCCGCCCCACCGGCCGACGCCGTCAAAACCGAATCGGGACTTGCCTACAAAAAATTGACGGCCAATGAGGCGGGACGCGCCATCGTTTCCTCGGATCTCGTTCGTCTCCACTACACAGGTTGGACGACGGACGGTAAAATGTTCGATTCGAGCCTGACGGAAAATACGCCCGTCGTGTTTACGCCCGAAAACCTGATTCCGGGAATGAAAGAAGGTCTCCTGCTCTCCAAAGTGGGCGAGAAGGTTCGCGTGTGGATTCCGCAAGACCTGGCGTATCAAGGCCGTCCAGGTGCCCCCGAAGGCATGCTTGTATTTGACTTTGACATCCTCGACGTCGTGACGCCGGTCATGCCTCCCAAGGACGTTCCGTCCGATGCCAAGCAGCTCACCGGGGGGATTTCGTACCGCATCGTCAAAACGGAAGCCGGCGCCCAGACTGTTTCCGAAAACGATATCGTTTCGCTCGATTTCACGGGATGGACTCAGACCGATGGTGTGCGTTTCCAGTCTTCCCTCGAAATGCCCGAAAAACTCATGGCGCCCGTCAGTTCCCTTTTCCCGGGCTGGAAAGCGGTCATTCCGAACACGCACAAAGGCGATGTCGTTCAAATGTGGATTCCCCAGGAACTCGGTATCGATCCGGAGGGAGCCCAGCTCAAGGGGACGCTCATTTTTGAAGTGACGGTAGCCAATGTGACAAAAATGCCCACAGCACCTGCCGATGTGGCGGCTCCTGGCTCGGACACACAAAAAACCGCGTCCGGTATCGCCTCGCGCATTCTGACGCCGGGAACGGGCACGGAACATCCCAAAGCGACAAGCACAGTCGTCGTGAATTACACGGGATGGACGACCAATGGCGAGATGTTTGATACGTCGATCATCAGTGGAAAACCTGCGACGTTCCCACTTAATCACGTGATCCCCGGTTGGACCGAGGCGGTTCAGCTCATGGTCAAGGGTGAAAAACGCATCGTTTGGATTCCTGAGGAACTGGCGTACAAAGGTCAGGAAGGCGCACCCCAAGGCATGCTCGTTTTTGAAATCGAACTGCTCGATATCCTCCCCGAATAAGGCGTGGTCCAGGTGATGCGAAAGGGCCGCGCGGCAATGCCGCGCGGCCCTTTCGCTTAGATTCTGTTTTGTAAGACAGGCGTTTAGGTGAGGGATTCGTGGGGAAGCTCAAGTGCGTTGAGTATGAGGCCGTGAGTATGCTGAATGGAACCTCCGGCGTCGATGTGGCAACCGGGTAATGCCATGTAAAGCCTGTAGCGGGCGTCGCGAACCGCTTCATCATCGGGAAATGGTTCATTTTTACGCGCGACTCGCGCGAGCATCTCGTCATGGTCGAGCGTGAGAATGAAGGCGTGGTCGGGGCGCGGCATCAAATGCTTGAGATGTGCGAAAAGCACGCTGGGGGCATGAAAATTCGGGTACTTGAAACGGATGTCAAAACAGGCGTCCTCGACATAGCGATCGCAAATGACGACGTCATATCGGCGCATGAGCAGCCGGAGTTTGAGACCCCACTGCAGGCATGTGTCGATGGCGGCCATGGGTACCCACACGGACGCAGGCGGTGTGGCTCGGTTCGACGAGGAGGAAAGGTGCGAGGCTGTATGGGATGGATGCAATGTGCGCCGAAGGATGTTGGCGAGTTGCCTTGCTTTATTTTTGCATATCTGCAACTCGCCGGAATAGCCAGGGCGGTACCACAAAACCTTGCAGGTTTTTCCCCGTGAGATGAAGTATTGTTCCAGTAATCGAATTTGTGTCGATTTGCCGGCACAATCGACACCGGAAAAAGCAATGAGCATCACGGTGTTACTTTTTTCTCAAGGGAGGGGGATTGCCGGCCTTGTGGATACGGGCCTGATGTTCGGCCAACGGGACGGCTTCGATGTCGCCTCTTACGGTAAATCCGATGATGACGAAGAGCTCGGCACAACCATTTTCCTCGAGTTGTTTGAGCGTGGCGAGGTGCTCCTTGGTGACGCCTCTCAACTGATAGTCAGGGCTTCCAAGCGCTTCGAGGATTTTATTGGCGGCGACGATATCATCAAAGAGCATGAGCTTGATGCCCTGTCCCCAAAGGGTTCCATCGGTTTTGCCATCGGCGTCGACTTTCATGATGGCATGATAAGGCTCGGCTGGGGCATCCGCATCTGGACAGCAGGCTGTAAAATCGATATCGAGAGCTTCACTTTGCAGATCATCTTTTGACATACTGACCTTCCTATCAGGTGTTACAGAACAAGACATGATGGAACGCGCGAGGCGTCCTGATTAATCGGGAAGCACAAATTGAACTTCCTGGGCTTTGGCCTCGGATTTCTTTTTGGATTTTTTGCTGGTTCCTGTGGAGGACTGAACTCCGATAACGACGGCTTTATTTTCGACGACGGCGTTATCTTTTTCTGTCGTTTTTTCGACGACGCGCGGAGCCTCAATGACGGGTTCAGGGATGGGTTCGAGGATAATCGTTTCGGAAAAATCGTTTTCCAGCGAGAACGATTTTCTGGCGATCTGGTATCCGTCGAGCGCGAGGATGAGGCGTCCCTCGCCTTCTTGGGCATGCAGCTTCTTTTCGATCATGCCCTGTTCGTTGGTGGTGCCGATGAAATTCCCGTCGAGATAGACATTGGCTCCGGTGGGGACGGATGAAACGCTGAGGTAGATGATTTTGTCTTCGGGAACCGCGGTCTCTTCTTCGAGAGAGGTCAGGGTGTCTTGGAAACGCACGGGATTGACGTGCTTGACGGCCCAGGCGGCGTTATAGCGCGCCTTGGCGTCCATCTCGTCTGCTTTGAATTGTTTGATGGCGAGAATCGTCGATGTCACGAGTGCGACAAGCGCGATGAGGACGAGGAGTAACATCAAGATCCGACTGAGCCTCTGATTCTGCTTTGTGGCCCGAATGGAAGGATCGGAGATAAGTAGCGATGGATTGGACAGCTGCATGGAGGGATTGGAGGTGCTGTCCGCAACCGCTGACCGTATGGAGGAGGAAGAAGACGGGCTGATTTTTTGAGGCTCTGGCGCCGGGGGGGCAATTTTTTGAGGCTCTGGCGCCGGGGCTTCGATTTTTTGAGGCTCGGGTGCCGGGGCTTCGATTTTTTGAGGCTCTGGCGCCGGGGCTTCGATTTTTTGAGGCTCGGGTGCCGGGGCTTCGATTTTTTGAGGCTCGGGTGCCGGGGCTTCGATTTTTTGAAGCTCGGGTGCCGGCGGGACAATCTTGGGGGCCCCCGGTTTGGGGAGTTCGGAGGAAATCGACCCCGGTTTGGGCAGGCCCGTAGACATGGAGCCCGGTTTGGGGAGTTCGGAGGAAATCGACCCCGGTTTGGGCAGGCCCGTAGACATGGAGCCCGGTTTGGGGAGTTCGGAGGAAATCGACCCCGGTTTGGGCAGGCCCGTGGATATGGACCCCGGTTTGGGGATGCCCGGTGATGAGGTGGGTTTGTCGGATTTTCCCAAGGGCTTGAAGATGGGGATGCTCGACCTTGAGAGGGTCATGGATTCATTTTTTGCCGGCACGGGCGTAGGGAGTTTTGAAGGCGGGTTCATATCATCCGTCCCAGATGCAAAGGTCTTGTGGAGTCAAAAATGCGTTGGACGAGAAAGGGGATGTGGCGCTTTTTTTGGGGGGGGCGGGGGGAAGACGCGCGCCGTTCTTCTCGTGCGAACAGGAGACGCCGTGCATCGTACGGCGCACGGAGACCTCCATCCATAGTAATAACGCTTGATTATCGCACGTATCCCGGCGGGAATAAACGCATTTTTTATGGGGTTTGAAGGTGTCATGGCGTCAGGTTTTTAGGTTTTGCGGGAAATATGCTCATACGGCAAAGAACAAGGGCTAAAGCGCAACCCTACCCTGAAAGATTGATTGTTTGACAAAAGCAGGGCCGCCGAGTAGGCTCCGTCATCCTGCGACCTATTTCAAATCGTAGATGAACACGGATCGCAACAATTTTAGTGTCAATCATGTCAGGTGTTGATGATAATTCATTTTCCTGCAAGGAGGAATTCATGGTTAAAATTCGGAGAGTTTTCCTGGCCGCACTGGCTGGTTCATTGGTATGTTTGGCATCAGGTTGCGGCCCGTCGTACCCTGAATGTTACGATGACAACGATTGCTCGACCGAAGCCAGCGGAAAGTCAGCCAACGAATACTGCCTCAATGCCAAATGTGCCGAATGCCGTAACGATGAGCATTGCTCAAGCAAACGGGACGAAAGCTACATTTGCAACAGCGGTACATGCCAGCGCATCAACGGTTATTGCAATCCCGAGGTCGGGATCAATTGCCCCGCCGGGCAGAAATGCCGCGATCGACGTTGCGGCCCTGAGTGCTACCCAGAATCCGTAGCCGAGGATTGCCCAGAAAATTATTTGTGCGAAAATAACCGTTGCGTGCCCAAGCCCGAATGCCTTGTCGACGAGGACTGCCCCGAAGGCAAAATCTGCAAAAATAAGCATTGTGTCGATGCGCCCGTCTGCCAGGTGCGCGTGGCATACTTCGATTTTGACGAGGCCACCATCCGTTCGGATGCCAAGGCCACCATCGAAGAAAACGCCAATTGCCTGAACTCCCGAAAGGACGTCGACAGCATCCAGGTCGTAGGCCACTGCGACGAACGCGGTACCGAGGAATACAACATGGCCCTCGGTAAACGTCGGGCCGATGCCGTCAAAAATGTCATCTCTCGACTCGGCGTCAAAAAAGTTTCTTCCAAGTCCCGTGGCGCCATGGATCCCGTCGTCAATGGCGCATCCAGCGAGTCAGACCACCAGCGCAATCGTCGCGCAGAATTTATCATCAATCCGTAAATCTGTTGCGGAAAATTCAAGAAAAGCGCCTCTTGGGCGCTTTTCTTTTACCCGCTCTTTCTTATGAACGACGCATCATCCCCTCGCCATGAAACGTCTTCGCGCGTGTATGTTCCCGTCATTGCTCCCGTGACGACTCGCCGCGAGCGGACACTCCTGCATGTCTTCTCCTGGACATTCGCCATCGCCTTTCATATCGCGGCGTTCTTCGTGGCCGGTGGGATCATCGATTATATTCAGGCTTCGTTTGATATCGAGATGAACTGGTCAAACGATCCACTGACCGGCTTCGGTATGATGGGCGTGGCACCAGAGGATGACGAGATGGCCGAAGTAGAACCGCCCCCGCCGGTCGAGATGGACGAAGATCCTTTCGCACAGAACGAAGCCGATATGGCACAGCCCGAGCTCGATCCCAATTCCATCGTGGAGCCGTCCGAGGAAGAGGAAGATGTCGATACGTCCAAGCCGATATACGACCTCTCTCGCGATAAGAAAAAACTCGCGGCCGTCCGCGCCGACGTCGCCTCCATGCCGAACCTCCACGTCCTGGCCCCAGGTAACGCGCGACTCATCGTGCTCATTCGCAACGACCGCGTGGCCGGTTCCCGATTCGAAAACAGCGTGCGCCGCCTGTTTCGCGCATTTCCCGATTATCGTTTCACGCTCGGGGCGTCGGATATCGACCCGATACGCGATATCCAGGCACTCCTCATCGCCACGGCGAACCCCAAACTCTACGCCGAAACCTTCCTCGTCGTCGCCCACAAAATCCCCCCCGATACGCTCAAAAAAAATATCACCCAGAGCTTTCCCACTCGCCTCGTCTGGAAAAAACATCACAATCGCCCGCTCGGCGTTCCCGACTCCGGAGACGGAAAGTATTCTCCCAATTCCGGCATCTATAAGCGTTCGATTTATTTGCCCGATGACCAGACCGTGCTCTTCCTCAAACCCGAGGTCCTCCCAAGCCTCGACGTCGCCCACGTCGATGCCGTCGTAAAAACCCGTGATGCCGATCTCCAGAACAATCAGGCAGCCACCCAGACGTTTCTCCAGTCCCTTGGCGGCATTGCCCAGAGCGATTCCGTCAGTGTCCCCACCCTCTTTTTTATGGTGCAGGGAATCGAAGGCATATACCTCGGTCGCGGATTTCCAGAGTTCACCCCGCCCTCGTTCATCATGGCGTCCATGTCTACCGCCGACCAGCCCCACGTCAACCTCGAGGCTACCTTTAAGTCCGAAAAAGACGCGAAGGATTTCGTGGCGCTTTGGCCCGACATCGTGTCGGCCGCTTCCGGCATGGGTATCCCCGGGGTGGGGGCCATCTTGAACGCCCTGGCCCTCACGCCCGAAAAAAACACCATCCTCGTGTCGGGCGATCTCAATGGCGCCATGATAAGCCTCGTCCTCATGTTTGCCGTCAATTACCTCGAACGGAACAGCTAGGACGTTTCCAGAAAATGCTTTTTGGGGTGGGGGAAGTCTCCCCCTGAGCGGCTATTGGCACAAGGGCGCATGCCCCCTTGTGCCAATACGCCGCTACCCCCTCCTCTGCTCTCAATTCAAGGGGCTCCCCAAAGGGGACTCAGGGCAGAGCGACCCAAATCGCTTCACCCATCGCCCTGCCTTTCATGCAAGTGTTTTAGGTCACGGGCTCCGGTGCTTCGCCAGATAAGCCGAGATACCTCGAGATATTCGTCGATTCGACGGGCCAGCATTTCTGCGCCATCCTCGCGATACCAGCGATAAAGCGGCTGTGCCATGGCCACGAGATCAGCCCCCAGCGAAAGCGCCTTGACGATATCAAGGGGCGTCGAAATCCCGCCCGACGCAATGAGTGTTCTCTGTCCCAGCGCGCGGCGGCACGACGATAGGGATTCGACGAGGTTGTATCCCAAAGACGACAGAGACTCGATGCTTTCGCGGCTCAGTCCCCCTCCCCGCCGCGCTTCCACTTTAACCCATGACGTCCCCCCCACACTCGCCGTTTCGATCCCGGCAATATTCAGAGAAGCCAGACGTGACGCGCATTTCCCGCCAATCCCGTTTCCCACTTCCTTGATATAGACGGGCACATCACACCGATCGACAAAGTGGGCAAGCGCGTCATAAGACACCGAAAAATGACGCCATCCCTCGGGTTGCACCCATTCCTGCAAACCGTTGAGATGAATGAACAGTCCACGGACACCCAGTCTCTCACAGACTCGCGAAAGATGATTGTGTTCGATCTGGCCGATTTGTTCGGCGCCAATGTTGGCAAAAAGCGCTTCGACCGCGCCGGAACCATAGGTCGACAGCAAGCCTTCGTCGCAGAGCACGGCCCTGATCGAACCGAGGCACATGGCCACACGGTGGCGCGCCGCAAGGCCGCGCAGACACGTGTTGAACGGCGTCGCCAACGGCGTGCCTCCCGTCATGGCCCCAAACATCAGGGGAAACGCGAGTTCTACACCGGCCATGGTCACGCTCGTGTCGAGCGCCTCGTCGGAGACCTCAAACATCGCATCATAAGGCAGACGGACGGCTTCAAGCCCCGTATTGCCGCCACGGACCTCCGGAAGAAGCGACATGTCCAGGTGCTCCTGTTTGCGCTTGATGACCTCGGCGGCATCCTCCTTTCTTCCATTCATGGGCATCGCCCCAACGGACATCGCGCCAACACCTGATAGTCAGGTTTGGTGTCCAGAAGCGCCGTCCCAAACACGGCGACTTCAAATATCTCGGATTGCCCAAAATTGAGGTCGCATATCGCTTTCATGGCATCCGTCAGGTCCACGCGTCCCGCATTGGTTACCGTGCGTCCAAGCAAAATTCCCGGGTGAAACGGGCGCGCGTCATACGGAAAGCTGGCTTTGTCAAATGCCGAGACCAACGTATTGCGAAGCGCTTGCACTCGGCCTTCTTTGTCATCGATACCCACCATGATAAAACGAGGACATTCGGGCGATGGGTACGCCCCAATCCCGGCGACGGTGAGATAAAATGGCGGAAGATTCTGGGTTACCTGTGACAAAATTCTCGTGATTTCGGGGTATTCGTCGGGCTCCTGATGCCCAAGAATCATCAGCGGCAAATGCATGTGCTCCGGACGCGTCCAGCGGGAATCAGCCCCTCGTGCCGCGAGAATTTTTCCTAGATCTTCCTGGATAAAGGTCAGTCGTTCGACGAGTTTGAGATCCGGTTCAAGGCTTATCGTAACGATCATTATCGATACCTTCTTTTTTTTGTGGGGTGATCAGTCCCCCACGCCTCCTGAGTTTTTGGTGGGGGGACCAGTCCCCCCACGCCCCCCGAATTGCGAAAGGGCCGCGCGGCGATGCCGCACGGCCCTTTCGCAATTCATGAGGTGGTGAGGCTTGGCGTGTTGTAGAAATGGAGACTTTTTGTGGGTTTGGGGGGAGTTTTTCGTGTTTGGCTAGTTTTTTTTGTGGGTTTTGGTGAGGTTTTTTGTTTTTTGTGAAGCATGCTCCCCTCTCC
>CAMCLY010000136.1 GCA_945875805.1 uncultured Myxococcales bacterium
GAGAAAAAAGCCGACGAGGAAAAATGCGGAAACGGTCAGCTCGACAGCGGCGAGGCGTGTGACGGCGAGTCTTTTGCCGAAGGAAAACGCGCGTGCGCGGAAGGCGAAGGTTTTGTCGACGGAAAATCCGAGAGCGACATCACGTGCAGTGCAACGTGTACGGTCGTCACCACGGGCGTGTGCGAGAAAAAAGCCGACGAGGAAAAATGCGGAAACGGTCAGCTCGACAGCGGCGAGGAATGTGACGACGGAAACACCGTCGATAATGACATGTGTTCAAACGCGTGCAAGGTCAACGGATATGACGCGTACGTGCCCCAGATTGCGCCGAACACCGGTGTGCTTGCGACGTGTGGCAACCGCATTCACGAAGCCGGCGAAACCTGCGAACCGGGTGAACCCATCACGATCGATGGCGTAGAACGCATTTGCACCGACAAATGCCTCGTGCCGGCCGTGGAGGGCAAAGGGAACTGCGGCACAGGGACGCTTGAGGATGGCGAGGAGTGCGACGACGGCAACACGGCGGACGGCGACGGATGCAGCCGTTCCTGCAAACTCGAAAAGGGCACATGTCAGGTCAAAAACGGCGCCGTCGTCCAGATGTACCTGGCCCAGGATGGCGACACGTTTAAGTTTAAGGTCATCAAAGACGGCACCGACTGCTCGCCATCCAAATCTCTGACGATGCGTCTGCACGGCATCGACACCCCGGAATGCGTCAAAAAGGAAACGGTGTCACCTATAGACAGCAGCTACAAGGCGTATTCGTGCGATCCGGACATGGCGGACCAGGACAATCCCGAAAAACCGGGATCCGGCGAACTCGGCGGTGCCGCCGCCCGCGATTTTGTCAACAGCCTTGTCTTTTCGGAAGAAAACAAAGGACTCGCCATTCTCGAATGCGAAACGCGCAGCGATACCGATCCCCTCTGCGTCGTCGATGCCACCAACTACCGCTATCTCTCCTACGTCAAGGTTCTCAAGGATGGTCGTTATGTCGACCTCGCCAAGGAAACCGTGCGGGCGGGCTATGCCATGACGTATACGGATTTTACCTCCCTCCACCTCGAGGAATACTGCGCAGCCGAAAAGGAAGCCATCGCCGCCAAAGTCGGCGTCTGGAGCCATGGCACGAGCTTTACGGCCGTCGTCAACGAGTATTTCCAAAACAAAGCCTACTGGTTGCTCAACGGACACTGCGAATAGGACGTTTTTTGTGGGGGAACAAATCCCCCACTTCCCACTTCCCACTTTCCACTTCCCACTTCCCACTTCCCACTCCCCATGCTTAAAAGGAAGACGCTCGCCGTCGATTTTTTGTGTTTTGAAAAAAAGGCGTTAAGGAGTCGGCGGGAGGAAGATACATGCTTCGAATGTGGAAAATCGTCGTCTTCGTGATCGTCATTTTGGGTGCGTGTGGGGGATGGGTTTATCGGTCGTACCAACAGTTTTTGGAGACCCCGTTGTCGCTTGGCGGGGATGAGCGCGTCATCACGATTCCGGCGGGGGCTACGGCCCGGGATGTCGTGCAAATCCTGGTAGAAAATGGCGTCTTGAAACGCGAATGGATGATGCTGTACGCGATCCGTCAAAGCGGGCTTTCGTCGCGACTCCAACCCGGCAGTGTCGTCATACGGCGAGGCATGACCCCGCGCGAACTTCCCGAAGTACTGGCCCATGTGGGGAAATACGCGCGGCAGTCGGTCCAAATTAATTCGGGAATGAACCTCTATGATGTCGCCGAACGCCTCCAGAGCGAACGTATCGCGGACAGCCAGTACATCCTGACGCTGTCACGGGATCCCGCCTTTGTGGCAGAACTCGGCGTGCCCGCCCAAAGCCTAGAGGGGTATCTCGCCCCCGGCGCGTATACGTTTGACGCGGGCACCTCAGCCCGGGATGTGCTGACGGCGATGCACGCGCGGTGGCGCTCAAACTGGAGCGAAATCGTCGAAGCAAACCGTGGAGCGTATGAACAGGCGATGCGCCGCCATCTGACGGCCCACGATCTGGTGACGCTGGCAAGTATGGTCGAAAAGGAAGCCATGGTCGATGTGGAACGTCCGGTGATTGCACGCGTATTTTACAACCGACTTGGCAAAAAGATGAAACTGCAGTCGGATCCGACGTGCGTCTATCCTCCGCTTGAACCCGGGGAACGCCCGACGCCCGCGCGTTGCAAAGACCCCCAAAATCGCTATTCGACCTACGTGCACGAAGGCCTGCCGCCGGGGCCCATCGCGATTCCGTCTCCGGCAAGTCTTCGCGCCGCCCTCCTGCCATACAAAGGCGTCGACGATCGCCAGCTGTTGTATTTTGTGGCCCGCCAGGATGGAACGCGACGCCATTATTTTTCAAAAAGCTATGCGGAGCATCAAACGGCCGTCGACTTTTACCTCAAAGGCAAAACGTCACGCCGTCCACGGGGCACGGTACAACCGGCCGAAAACGCACCGTAATGACCGCCTCTTTGTTGACTCCCATGGCGATTTTAAAGTAGCTTCCAGCGTCCTTATCACCTTGTCGATTCACAGGGAGCGTAGACGTGTTCAAAAAAGTTTGTAGCCTTGGCCTTGTTGGAATGGGGTTGGTGTATCTGTCTGGGTGCGTGGTGGACGGTTCCGAAAGTGGAGCCAATGCCACGGTAGAAACTCAGACCCAGACGTTTATCGATCCGGATGCCAAAAAAGAAACGGCGCTTGGACTCATCTTTGGAATGCCCCAGGTGGACGATCGCCTCGATTACGCAGGCGGTGACCGCGAAGACTGGCGCTACATCATCGTCGCCGAACAAGGCATGATGTCCATCACCATCAACGTCGACCAGCCCAAAAACCTGGACGGCGGGTGGAGCATCATCGACTCCGCCGGCCGCACCTTGCGCCGCGAATCGTTCAACAAAAACGTCGGCTATTACGAATACAAGGATTTCCCCGTGCAACGTGGCGTGTATTACTTCCAGACGTTCGCCACATCGGGCAAGTCGATTTATACCGTGGCCACCAGCTTCCGGCCAACGGCCGCCCCCGTCGTCCTCCCCCCCACCGTCGAACCCGAAGAGGAAGATGAAGAAATCGCCGAGGTCAAACCCACGCGCCCGTCCAAAAAACCGCGCAAAAAAGCCGAACCCGATCCCGAACCCAAACCCAAACCCAAACCCAAGGCCGACAAACCCGCCGAAGGCAAAAAAGTCGTCGGCTTCATCTCCCTTATCACCCCCAAAGCCGACGGCACCGCCGAAGTCACCGTGCGCGACGCCGGCAAAAACAAAGGCATCGAGGCCGGCGCCATCGGGCGCATCTCAGGCACCAGCGTCAAAATCGAAATGACCCAGTGCTACCCCACCTCCTGCCGCGCCATCATCCCCGCCGAAGCCAATCCCAAAGGACTCAAAAAAGGCGCAAACGTCGAATTCTCCATGTAATTCTTGAGAAAATTCCAGCCCCTCGCCGGATTCAGGACATCCCTGATCCGGTTTTTTTTGGTGAGGGGGAAGCCTCCCCCTGAGCGGCTATTCACACACAGGGACATGCCCCTGTGTGTGAATACGCCGCTACCCCCTCTGAAACTCAGACCTCTGCGTTTCCCTGCGTACCCCATCACCGCAGGACAAAATCACCGTGTTTTCCGAAGAAGCAAAATCTTGCAAATGCCGTATTTGCGTTCTCGAACCAGTTCCCAGCACTCAGGAAGTTCGAGGCTATCGCGGGCGTTGAGTTCGACCGAGACGACGGCATCCGGACGGAGCCACTCCCCCGACACAAGCGCATCGAGCGTTTGGGGCATGAGGCCGGCGGCATACGGAGGATCGCACAACACGAGATCATACCGACGCGACAACACACGCCCCCAGTCATTGGGCGAGGATCCGGCCATCACCTCGACTTCCGTGCGAGGCGCGCGCAAACTCTGGATATTCTTGCGCAAAACCTGAATGTGAGGGCGCGACATTTCAACCAGATCGACGTGTGCAGCCCCACGGCTCCATGCTTCGAGCCCAAGCAATCCAGCGCCCGCAAAAGGATCGAGGACGATCTTGCCTTCCAAAGACCCGCAAGCGCTGGTGAGCATGGAGAATAGGGCTTCGCGCACACGCGCAAGCGTTGGGCGCACGCCAATTCCTTCTGGAACCTGGAGCTTTGCGCCTTTGCGTTTTCCTGCAATGATGGCGGGCATACGTTATCTTGGGGTAAAATCAGGTGAATTTTTGGGAGGAATCCGACGACGTGAAGTGTGCCCGGGTTCATTTCGGACATCTTCTTCGAGGGTAATGTGCCGTGCCTTGACTTTGCGCGGGGGTCTTGGCGCATGTGAAACCTCCCCCGTGGAGGGCCTGGCCAGATTGCGCGCCGCCGGTGAGGCATCTGGAGTCGGGACAAGAACTTTGGAGTGGCTAGGATCCGGGGTGGGGGAGATCATCGCCACGTCCGGAGTTTTGGCCTCACCGGCACGGCGGCGATGCGGCCGACTTTTGTCTGAAGATTTGGACGCATTTTTGGACTCTCGCCTGGCCTCTCTATCCTTGTTATCCTTATTGTTATTGGATTTGGACTCGCTTTTTGGCCTGGAGGGCAAACTTCTCGACGTTTTGTCGATCGACTTTCGACAGACAGGCTTTCCGTTGGCCCCGGCGGAAGGTCTCGAAAGTTTGGGCTGCGGACGCGGTTTGACCGCCCCCGCCGGGGCCGGTTCAAAGGCCCCCGCAGGATCCGCGTTGAGATAAAACCGCGCGGGTTCTATGGGAAACTCCAGTTTTCCCGACTCCACATCGGCCAGAATCTCGTCGGTCACTGGGACATAGTCAAGCGCCGTCATGCGCTGAACCTCGCCATTTTCGTACGTCACCACGATATCCTCGCGGATCATGTCGATATCGGTGACCCGGCCGATGCCCCAACGCGTGAGTACGCGTTTGCCTTTTTTGGGCAACGTGCGGTTATCCTTGGCGTAATCGCAATACTCATAGCTCATGCAGCAATAGAGACGTCCACAGACCCCGCTGATGCGTTTCGGATTTGTCGCAAGGCCCTGGGCTCGAAGCTGGCGTACCGCAATGGGATCGAACTGTCCCAAAAACCGTCCGCAACACAACAGTTGGCCACAAGACCCAATGCCACAAATGAGTCCAGTGCCATTCCTCAGACCGAGCTGAAACATTTCGACGCGCATTTTGAGTTTTCCGGCGAGATAGGCGACCATTTCTCGAAAATCGATGCGCACGTCGGAGGCAAAATTGATGGTGATATTTTTGTGATCGTGACTCAGATCTGCCGACAGCACTTTCATCTGAAGATTTTGCGAAATGGCAAAATCCGACGCGAGTTCCTGCGCGGACTTCTCGATACCGGCGTTTTCGGCGTCGATGAGGAGGTCCTCGTCATTGGCGGTGCGTATGACAAAAGGCAGAACGTTGATTTCGGCGACGCGCCGGTATCGACAACCGACAGTCGTGGCCAGAAGGATATTGCGATGGAGCCGAATGAGGACGGGCGTGTTGGCATCGAGCCTGAACCCGGCCGTGTTGACCTCGACGAGCCTGCGCGTGCGCGCAAGCCGGACCTGAATGACTTCGTACAGGTGCGCCTGACCGTTGAACGGCTGACGTACGACGCGCCCGTCGGGGCGCTTGGGCGGGGGCTGTGTATTGCGAGGCGACTTGCGCGAAAAACGCGCGTCGTCACGCGGCAAGGTGGCCAGCGCCGCCGGTGCGCGGATACCGCCATGACGCGCGCCGGATTTGGGCGCGCGCGGCGCACTGTCATTCGCCCTTGGACGGCGCCCAGACGGGCGCCTGTTGCCCTCGCCAGACGGGGCAGACGGTGACGTCTCCTCCGATGAACGCCTGGTCTCCTGAGGTTGTGCCTGCCGCGACGGAGAGTCTTGGGATACAGAATCGTTCATAACTGTTTTTGGCCGGCACTGAGGCATAGCAACGCAGCCCCAAGCGTGCCGGCGTCGTCGTGCAGTGTAGGTTTGATAAACTGAATATGCGCCGTCGCAGAACGTGGCGCCATTTCCATGGCGTTATCGATGATCTTGGCCAGCAACGACGGACACCCTTCGAGAACCCCGCCACCCAAAAGCAAAGCATGAGGATTGAGAATGGCTATGGCGTTGGCCACAAGCATTCCGAGCATAAGGGCGGTCTCGTCCCAAAACCGCACGGCATACGGCAATCCCTTGCGAAAACCGGCTTCGATACATCGCGCCGTGGGATGCTCCTCGGCCGTCAGACCGAGCTCTTCACGAGAGACAACCGCGTTCTGAATGTCATGGAGAATGCGATACTCAATGGCCTTGCCTCCGGCATAGCCCTCGATACATCCGGTCTGTCCGCATCCGCACGGTATGCCCTTCAGTTCGGGGAATTTCGTGTGACCAATCTCGCCGCTGACGTTGTCGGCCCCGACCATGAGCTTGTGATCGATGATGAGACCCGCTCCAATCCCCGTGCCGACATAAATCGCCAGAAGGCTAGGCAATGAACGTGCGGCCCCAAACTGATACTCGCCCCAGGCGATGGCGTTGAGGTCATTGGCGATGCGAATCGACGCCTGGGGCACAAGATCGGCCAATGACGCCTGAAGCGCCGCATAAAAATCGACGTTATGCCAGTTGAGATTCGGCGCATTGATGACGGTATGTTCGTCCACAGAAATCTGGCCCGCAATGGCGATTCCGAGTCCCTTGAGAGTCTGAGGATCGATGCCGGTGTCGGCGTGAACGTGCTCGACGACATGGCGTACGATAAGCGCAATGTCGCGCGGCGTCTGGGCACCACGAATCGAATGTTTCTGGGACGAAAGAATTTTGAATTGTCCGTCGGTTTCGGCGATGAGCGCGCAACGCGCATGGGTACCGCCGATGTCGAACCCGAGATAATGTGTGGTCATCGTTTTTATCTTTATCGTGTCGTGAGGGTAAAAGAGATCAAAAAAAGGCGGCGCGTATCCGCCCCAGGCGGATAGCGACCGCCACGGCGACGCGTATCCGCCCCAGGCGGATAGCGACGCACACCAAAACGTTACATCAGAGGAATGGAAGCAATATAGAGCTGGCGCACGTTGGGATTGTCGTAAGATCCGTAGATTTTCCGGGCGATCTGGAGGAACACGCCAAAGGATACGTCGCCATCGGTCGTCAGCTGTACAGTGGTGCCCTTGGCGCGCAGACGCGAAATGGCATCGTTGAGGGACTCGAACTGAATTTTGTTGCCCACAATGTCGGCCTTGACCTCGGTGAGTTTGGTGCCGTCGGGGAGCAGGGCGATGGGAATGGTGTCGGCATCGACCAGGCGGCGCATGGTGACGTTGGCGCGCGTGATTTTGACCTCCACTTTGACGCCTTTGCACGACTGGAAGATATAGAGGCCGTGATCAGGCCAGCCGCAGGGCGTGAGATTGAACGTCGCGATGCCATTATGCGCCGTGCCCCCGATGGAAAGCGGACGATTGGTGGTCGCAAGGGAATACATCACGCGATAAATGCTGGACATGCTGAGGGATTCGGCAAAAAGCAGCGTGATGGGCTTTGGTTTGTCGCTGTTGTCTTTGGCCGCATCGGCGAGTACCGGCACATAGGCGGCACCCGAAGAAATGTCCTGCATGGAGGCGATTTGAGTCAGGTCGTAACGCACGCCAATGGCGTCGTCGATCGCCACAATCGAACCTTCCTGCGCCAGAGGGCCATCAAACGGAATGAATGCCGCCGAAAGATCGCGGCTTTCTTTGGCCAAATCCGCAAATGTTTTTTCACGTTCGGGCGTGCCGGCGTCGACGACCTCGCCGTCCTCGCGAATGACCTTTTCGACCTTGGGCGGTCGCGTAATGGCATAGGCCACCACGACAAACACGATGACCGCCACGCCCAGGGCTCCGCCTGCCATGATGAGATAACGCCTTGGCAGGGAACGAAAAAACGCCTTCAAGGGATTGATCTTGTCGCCATACATTTCCTGGACGGCGCGCACATCGATTTGCCGCGTCATGCCTTCGTTGGCCCCGGGCGGGAGTTCCCGACCGACGACGATGGCATTGGGGTCCTTGTTGGCCGAGATGGCGGGCACATTCTGTGTGGGCGGGTTGTCTTCGGGCTGCCCCCAAGCCCCCCAGCCGTCATTTTGTGGCGCGTTGGCCTGAGTCACCGGCATCTGTGGGATGGAATTGCTGTCCCAATCGGCGAGGGCGACCGTGCGCTCGTTGGCGTCGTCGTGACGAACGACTTCACACGGTTCAATGGCGTCTGTCAACGCAATGGTCTCCTTGGGCTGATCGGCCATCTGGCCCCACTGGGCGTCGAC
>CAMCLY010000137.1 GCA_945875805.1 uncultured Myxococcales bacterium
CCCCTCTCCCCATGGGAGAGGGGCCGGGGGTGAGGTCGGGTTTTGGTGAGTTTTTTTGTTTTTGGCCTAGAGCTTTTGTGGGTTTGGGTGGTTTTTCGCGTTTGGCCGAGTGTTTCGTAGGTTTTGGTGTTTTTGTGTACGGTATGTGTCATTTGGCGAGGGCGTTTTTCCATCCGAATGTTTTGGAGCTGGTCTTTATAGATGGGATGCCGGGGTGACTTTATGCTTCCAGGTACCAAAAATTTGGGCCCTCCCCCGCCACCACCTAGCCTGAAGTACCGGCAGGGAATACACCTTGACTATAGACTCGAACTCAGGTCGTCCTTGTCCTTATCGGCAGGGGGTATTCCACTTGGTGCCACATCGATGTTTCGGAGTCCGTGTTCGTCAACGGCCGGACCGCGAAGGGCGGTGCACACGCGCATCGATGGTTATGTGTGCCAAAGGGGATAAAAGCCATTTGAGGTTCATCGACATCCTCCCATGAAGTCAAAAGGTTGCCTTTCTGTATGGGGCAAATCATGGAAGAAGGGCCGAAAAAATCTATACGGCGGACAGGTTCGGATGTTTTTGGGGGGACAGCTGTAAAAAGGGCAAAAAAAAAGCATCCATACGACTGGATGCTTTTGACATGGAGCTTAACGGGTTCGAACCGATGACCTCATGACTGCCAGTCATGCGCTCTCCCAACTGAGCTAAAGCCCCACAATAAAGTGGTCTAAATGGAGCTTAACGGGTTCGAACCGATGACCTCATGACTGCCAGTCATGCGCTCTCCCAACTGAGCTAAAGCCCCATGTCAAAGCGGTGAAACCGCGTCAACGGGGGCGCCTTATATAGAGGTCGATCTTTTCTGGCAAGCATTTTTTTATTTTTTTTGTCATGCGGATGGGAGCCACGCATATTGCGATGGGGAGAGCGAGGGGGCTTGCGCGAACCGTGGAGCGGTGTGGCAGAAGGGGGGGGGAGCGGTGGGGCAACGCCCGTACAGCATGATGTGAGCCGTAGCCACACAGGAAGGCGGCGCGTATCGACCGCAGGGAGATAGCGACGCGCGCAGGGCGTATCGGCCGATGGCCGGTAGCCCGCGCCCCATGAAAAATGTGCAGAGGGCGCCTTGTGATTCCGAACGGGAAAAAGTGTGGTAGATGAACCTACGTTTTTTTGTGCATGTTCTTGATGTGATAATGCCATGATGAAGGTCAGATTTTATTTCGATTATTCGGATTATCGTTCGTATCTCATGATGCACTCGCTGGGTGCGATAGACGGTGTGCCTGTACAGGTTCAGTGGGTGGCCGTCGATGCGTATTCGTTACGGGCCTTGAGCGGGAGTACGGCACGGGGACAGACGCCGCTGGAACGAGAGTTTTTGCGCAAGGAGGCCCTGCGTTTTTGCGAACGCGAAGGGATAGAGTTCGTATGGCAACCGGATTGGATTCAGTGCGGGACGGCGTTGCAGGGCGGCGTTTGGATGATGCTGTACGAAGCGGGGAATTTTGAGGCGTATTCCAGGCGCGTGCTGGAGAGCGTATGGGGGCGGGGAAAGATGATCGATGCGTCCAGATTGCGCGCGATTGTTGAGGAAATTGGCGGGGATCCGGAGAGGGTTTTTAGGGATCTCGACGAACGGGCGTGTTTTCAGTACCAGGATGCGTGTTTGCAAGAGGCGCTTTCGGACGGGGTGTTTGACGTGCCGGCACTCGTCGTTGGGGATGCGGTGATCGGGAGTTTTGAGTCCGGCGATGAGATTTTGCGCGTCGTGTTGACGGAGTATCTGCGGACACTGCCGTCGTCGCTGGTGTTGTCGTCGCTTGCGCGTCATTTGATGTCGGAGCCTCGCGAGGCGTTTGCGAATCAGATGGGGGAATTTGTGCGACGCAGTGGGATTCGTCAGAGCGTGGCCGTGTCGGGCGCCATGAACATGGGGCGGATTCAGCACACCCTGGTGTCGCCCAAAGTGCCCTGGGCGTTGCCCAAAACAGCCGTGGGGATGGGCGTGCCCTGTGCGGTATCTGCGGCCAAAGGCGACGCCGTATCGATGTTTTCGGCATCGCGTGAAGGGGCGATCACGGTGTGTGTGACGCCGGGCGTGTCGGTTTGTGAAGCCTCTGCGTTTGAGGCGCTTCCGTTGGCATCGATGGGCACGCGAGTGTGGGTTTCGCCGGTGATGTACCGGGACGTCTTGTCGCTGTGGTGTCTGTATCTCGAGAAGGGGACGCTGCATTCGGTGGTATTGGGGATGGACGGGCATGATCTTGTGCTCACAGGGATGTGTGGGCAGGTCAAGTGGATGGCGGTGGCGGGGGAGGCGTCTCGAGACCTCAATTTGGCGCGCCTGGCGGCGCATCTCGGGGTGCATGTGCTCATTCGCCTCGACATGGGGGAGGGCATGTCCGAAGCGGCCGGCGTTCTGGCTTCCGCATGGGTCGTGGAAATCCACCGTGCGGGCGGGGCGTTATGCGACATGCACGGACATCGATGTCCGCTCTCGCCCGGGGAAGTCTGGACGTTGGAGGATTCGCGGACGCTGTCGGCCCCGAGCACTGAGTTGTGGACGCCGTCGGCCCCAAGAACGCTTCTGCTCGTCGAAAAATCGGTGTCGTTTGGCGAGTTGGTGGCGGGCGCAGACGTGGAACTCGCCTGCCGTGGTGCAGACCTGACGGTGACGACGGCGAGTCAGTCGAGCAGCATCAGTGCGACAAGAGATTTCGCGAGTCTGCGCATTGATGACGTCATTTTGGCGATTGTCCCGTTGTCGGGGGAGCAGCTTTTTGTCAGCGAGTTGGCGACGTACCGTTTGTTGAGCGTGTTTAACCGGATGCCGAGAAAGGCGACGCCGATTTTCGTCAATTATTGGGCGGATCTCGAGTTTGAAATGCTCGAAATCATGCGACCGGTTTTTTCGGCCTATGCTGCGATGTTCCTCATTCCCGTGGTGCTCGTCGTCGGAAGCCAGATCGTCGAAATATGGCTCGTCAATGCCCAGGGTGTGCCTTACCGCATTGAAAAGGACGACGATTGTTTTACCATTGATGCTCAGGAACTCCTCAACGTCGATCGGGGATATGAAAAGATCCTCGGCCAGTTGGGAACCGATTCGGAGACGTTTATCGCGCGTCTTGAAAGAATCGAAAAAGTGGGAAAAAGTGGAAAGGAGGAACGAGGATGAATTTTTATGCCTATCTCGCACATCTCGAAGAGACGCTGACGCCGTTTGCCCTGGTGACCATTGTCGAAGCGAGCGTGCATTCGCCGGGGCGTACGGCGTTTAAGATGTGTGTGACCGAAGACGGGCACGTCGAGGGCAGCATCGGCGGGGGCGGACTCGAATACAAGGCGCGAAACACGGCGTTGGAAATGCTGCGTTCCGGAGAGGCCTCCCGGCTTGTCACGTATCACCTGACCTCCGAAGAGGACGGGGGCATCGGCATGGCCTGCGGCGGTGACGCACAAGTTTTTATCGAGACGATTGCGCCTCGCCGTCAGCTCGTGATTTTTGGCGGCGGACACATCGGTTCGGCTCTGGCGCGGTATGCCCACGATGTGGGATTTGAAGTCACCATTTATGATAACCGGCCCGAATTTGCGGCCTCACATCCGTGTGCCCATACGCAGGTATGCGAGTATACGCAAGAAGGTTTGGGGGCTCTGTCCCTGCCGCGTCATGCGTTTTTCGTGATTGTCACACACAAGCACGTCGGCGACAGGGCCTGCCTCGAAGCCCTTCTCCGTCACGACGGTCTCGAAGCCGCCTATATTGGGCTTATCGGCTCGTCCAAAAAACTCGCCGTCACGTTCAATACGCTCATGGAACAGGGGATCTCGCGCGAAGCCCTGGAAGGTGTTCATGCCCCCATCGGCGTCGATCACGGCGGTCAGACGGCCAACGAAATCGCCATCGCCATCACCACGGAACTCATTGCCGTCCGTCATGACAAAAATCTTCAGGACACTATGTCGGCCAAAAAACATCCCCTCATGGCGATTCCACTGTAAAAACACGTGGGGGGCTTGTCCCCCCACACACAAACCACTAGGGCAGAAATCGCTTGTAAATAGGGACGACTCGCATGGCCCATGCGATGACGAAGTCGGGCACAATCGCCATAAAGAACTTGAACACGTGGTTCATCGCCCCGGGGATGACCTGTTTTTTGCGACGAAGCGTCGCCCGGATCGCCTTTTCGGCCAATACCTCCGGGGGCATGATGCAATGCAGTTTGCGCCCAAGTTTGCGTATCGAGTCCGGTATCGGCAGAAGGGCGGTGTCGATACCGCCGGGACACACCGCCGTCACGCTCACCCCAAACGGTCTCAGTTCAAACCCAAGGGCCAGCGAGAGACTGCGGATATACGACTTGCTCGCATTGTAGGTGCTGATTCCGGGCATCGGCATCCATGCGCTCAGCGACGAAAGATTGAGGATGTACCCATGTCTTGCCGTCTTCATGCGCGCGCCGAACAGCATGCACATTCGCGTGACGCAATAGACATGGAGGTCGCTCATCAGCGCCACGCGGCGCGCGTCGGCCTCGACCAACGGATCGAACAAAAAGATCCCCGCATTGTTGATGAGGAAATCGACCTCGATCCCGCGTGCGTCGCAAAACGCCAGGCAGGCTTCCGGGGCTTCGCGTTGCGACAAATCGACCTGGAATGTATCGACCGTCACGCCATGCGCCGCCCGGATTTCCTCCGCCGCCCTTTTTACGCCTTCCTCATTGATGTCGACCAGCACCAGCCGGAGGCCGCGGCTCGCACAGCATTGGGCCATCTCAAACCCAATCCCCGACGCCGCCCCCGTGATGAGCGCACACGTGGGAGGTAGAGCCCGCGCCATCTATCGCCCTCCCCATTTGGCTTCGAGTTTTTCGATTTCCTTGCGCAGCTTGACCGGGATTTCGTCCTCGCACTGGCAGTGGCACTTCATGTCCGTCGAATACATGCGCCCGATGCAGTAATTCGAGTGCTTGCACCCGCTCACGGTGTTTTCATCGCCCTCTCGCAGCTTATTGACAAAATCGGTGTCATGGACGAGTGCCCTCGCCATCTGGACCGCATCAAACCCGGCGTTGAGCACTTCGTCGATGATCTTTCGGCTGCAACATCCGCCGACGTAAATGAGCGGCAGTTTCAGTTCTGCGCGGAACTTCTTGGCCTCTTCGAGAAAATATCCTTCCTTGTAGGGCACGGGCGGAATCATCAGCCAGCCGCCGCAATGAATGCCCGCCTTGAGCCACCACAGGCGTTTCATGTCCATATAATAGGCGAGTGTTTTGAGAGGCATGTTGCCGCGCATGACCTCCATGGGGGCTTTGGAGACGAAGCCCGCCGTGAGGATGAGCGCGTCCACGCCAATCTCCTCGAGGCGCTTGCAGACCTGCAGGCATTCGTCCTGTTTCATCCCGCCCTTGAACCCATCGTACATGTTGACCTTGACGACGAGCCCGAGCCCGAGTTCCGTGCACTCCTGGCGCACCGCCGTGACGACGCGAACCATGAACCGCATTCGATTTTCGAGGCTTCCGCCGTATTCGTCTTTGCGATGATTCGTGTATGGCGACAGAAACTGCGACAGCAGATATCCGTGTCCGCAATGGAGCTCGACGCAGTCGAACCCGGACTTTTTGACGAGCCTCACGGCCTGGACAAAATCCTCGACGAACTGGTCGATCTGCGCCACCGTCATGGCACGCACAAACGTCGGGCTGTAGAGATTGAACCCGCCCGAAGCGCCGAGCGGCATCTGTCCGCATGTGCGCCGGTGCGTCATATTTCCGCAATGGCCCACCTGAATCGACGCCTTGGCCCCCGCGGCATGGATGGCGTCCGTCAGGCGCCGCAGTTCCTCCACGGCCTCCTCGCGCATCCACAGCTGTCCCTCGAACGACAGCCCGCTCTGATTGATCGACGCATACGCCACCGTCGTCATGCCGATGCCCCCGCGCGCCACCGCCGTGTGATAGTCGAACAGCTTCTGCGACGGCCCGTTGGCCACGCACATGTTTTCAAACGCCGCCGAACGTATCGTGCGATTGCGCAGTTCGACGGGACCGATTTTGACGGGCGTAAACAGTTTGGATTCCATCTTTTGACCTTTTTGTATTGAAAAAAGAAACGTCATGTTCCGGGACAGGGTTCCCGAAATCCTGATTTTATGGCGATGTTTGGGGTGGGGGAAGTCTCCCCCTACGTCGCTATTGGGCGGGCGTATTGAGGGCGCAACGCGTCCGAAATAGCCAGCCCGGGCCGTGCGTATTGAGGCCGACGGCCGAAATAGCACGCCCCCCCAATACGCGCCTACCCCCTCTGCGGGGAGTCCCCCGCGCCCCCGTGCGGCACCTCTTGCGGCACATCCTCATCAGGAGGGCATGGTTCCCGTGGGGGAGGGGGGATCGGCGGCAGGCATGGGGCCGGGTTCGTCGGTCGGTTCGGGGCAGACTTCGGGCTGGGACGGCTGAGGGGCGAGAAGCGACGATATGGCCACGCGTTCCTTCACGATGTCGACGATGCCGTCTTCACCGGCGCGGGAATACGTCACAAACACAAACGCCTCGTCGGAGGGATCGCGGCGCAACACATCGATGCCGGCTTTCCAGTGCTCGTCAAAAATCTGGCGCGTCAGCACCGGCACTAATTGGCCGTTTTCATAACGGTAGAGCTGATAGGTTCCCCAGGGCGGTGTGACCTGATAATAGAGGCCGATGTCGTCGAGTTCGCCAAGCATGCGCCCCTCATTGAGGATATAGGCCTCATTGCAGGGGTCGATGCGGACGCCGACACCGAGGCCGCCGCTCACTTGCCCCTCGTCGATTTTGAGGTAACACATCGAGCCTTTGCCGTCGCGCGTGTCGTTCTGAATCGTCATGGAGGCGCGATCGTAGGCATCCGTCTTTCTGAAATGCCCATAAATGACATGGCCATCGTCGGCGCCGCGTCCGATGTTGACGACCTCGCCATTGGCATTGACGCGGAAAAGCTCGACGGAATTGGTCGATTTGCACGAGGCCAGGACGGCGAGTGCGAGTACGCAGAAACAAACGCAAAGGTTTTTTTTCATGGAAATCCTCGGGGTGACAAAACGGGAGCGACGCCATGTCGCAGGCAGGCAGGCGGTCGGCTAGGCGCCGAACCGCATGGAGATGTCTGCGGCTTTGACCGAATGCGTCAGGCTCCCACAGGAAACGCAGTAAACGGGAATGTCGCGGATTTGTTCAGCGCGTTCGACGGTGACATTGCCGGAAATTTCGACGAGGGCACGGTCGCCGATGAGTTCGCACGCCTGTTTCATCGACTCGGGGGTCATGTTGTCGAGCATGAGGATATCCGCACCCGCCTGGAGAGCCTGCCGGACTTCGTCCAGCGTTGTGACCTCAACCTCAATGCGCAACGTATGCGGCGCATAATCGCGGACTTTTTGAACGGCGGCGGCAATCGATCCCGCGGCGGCAATGTGGTTGTCCTTGATCATCGTCCCGCCGCCCAGGTTGAAGCGGTGGCTGTGTCCGCCGCCACATCGCACCGCATAGTGCTGCAGCTCGCGATAGCCCGCCAGCGCCTTGCGCGTGTTGACGATGCGCACTCCTGGCAGACGGTCGCACAGCGCACGCGTCTGCGTCGCCACCCCGCTCAGGTGCTGCAAAAAGTTGAGCGCCGTCCGCTCCGCCTTGAGCAAAATCGCCGTCGAGCCCGAAAACTCCGCGATGCGTTCGCCCGCTTTGATGCGCGCGCCGTCCTCAAAGAAAAACGAAATCGTCACGGGCTGAAATACGCCTAGCGTCCGCGCTTCGATCCGCTCGACGACAAACGAAAAAATATTCTGTCCGCACAACACGAGATCCGACTTGGCCACGAGAAAACCTCGCGAGACATCGCGGTCGCCAAAAATCGCATCGGTCGTAAAATCGCCCGCACACAAGTCTTCAGCTATCGCCAGATCGATGATCTGCTCCGTCATGGGTGAAATGGTCTGCATCGCTTTTTTCCTCTTCTCAATACGGGATAAGCCCCGGGTTTATGCTTGTCACGCCGCGCCGCACACCCCGTCCCGGATGGCAGGCGTGGCGCACATCTAATGCTTCACGAGGCATACGTCATTTTTTTTGTGCGCGTGAGAAAACATCATCCGCCTTTCGGCGGTTGGGGTTACTCGCTGCCGCGTGGTCCTAGGGATTTCCAGCACGCCCTGTGCGGGGGAATCCCCCGCGCCCCCTGATCAATTTTGAAGTACGCCTTCGGCGGTTGGGGGCGTTTGCGCGAACGCCCCCAACACC
>CAMCLY010000138.1 GCA_945875805.1 uncultured Myxococcales bacterium
CGTCGCCCGGGTTGTCGTCGCCCGGGTTGTCGTCGCCCGGGTTGTCGTCGCCCGGGTTGTCGTCTGGGCAGTTTTCTCCCTGGCATTCGTCGATGATGCCCGGCCCCGAAATCACCCCGTCATTTCCGCAGCCACACACCATGATGGCGGCCAAAAGAACATATCCTTTTGTCAATTTCATCGTTTTCCTCCGCACGGCTGAGTGTCGATTGCCACAAAAAACATAAGACATGATATGATAACGCGATTGCGTTGCGGTTTAAACGTAAAAATCATGATTTGTATAACATATATAGATAGAAGTGTATATGTATTTGTATAAACATGTATTTGTATAAACAAAATTCTCTTTATGTGGCCCGGCTATGTCGCCATTGGCGTCATACGCCGGGCAGGCCGTGCTATCGCAAATCCCCTTTGGGGTTTTGCGATACGCGCGGCCATTTTTGTGTGGGATTGGCCCAAAAAAAGATCGCGTCGCTATCCGCCTCCTGGGCGGATAGCGACGCGCCCTGAGCCGCGTATCCGCCCTGGGGCGGATAGCGGCTCGCCCGTCCGCGAAAAATCGACAGAACGCTTGCGTTACCACGTCATAACAGACTATTAAACTAGGGGTTTTTCGCCATTTTCCGGCCGGGCGAAACGAGGATTGAGATGGCGCAACAGGAGGCGGCCATGGCCATGATGGATGAGGATAAAACGTGTGCGATGGACTCACAGGTGGGAATGCCCCCGGCTCCCCCGAAATCGCCCAGGCGACTGTGTGTCGACGAGCTGGAAGGGGAGACCATTTCGGGGCGCTACCAGATCGTCCGCCGCATCGGCAAGGGGGGCATGGGGGTCGTCTATCTGGCACAGCAGACCAACCTCAACCGCAACGTGTGTATCAAGGTGCTCAATCCGGACCTCATCGACAACGAAGACGCGCTGGGGCGTTTTGAACGCGAGGCCAAGGGTCTGAGCCGGTTGCAGCATCCCAACATCGTGACGATTTTTGATTATGGCCGCGACGAAAACCTGGCGTACATCGTGATGGAGTATGCGCAGGGGATTACGCTGAGCAAGTTCATCAAGCAGAACGGGGCCATGACGCTCGACGTCTTTCTCCCCATCGCGGTGCAGACCCTCAAGGGAATCGGCGAGGCGCACAAGCTTGGGCTCATTCACAGGGACATCAAGCCTGCGAACATCGTGCTGTGTGAACTGGAGGGCGAGAAAAATTATGTCAAAATACTCGACTTCGGGCTGGCCAAGCTCGCGCAGGGACAGGAGGACGTGACCAAGGAGCAGCAGCTCGTCGGGAGTGCCTCGTACATGGCGCCCGAACAGATTTTGACCGGACATTCGGATACAAGAACGGATGTTTATGCGCTTGGGGTCATGTTTTATCTGATGATTGCCGGGCGCAAGCCGTTTGTGGGGCAGAACGACAATGTCATTTTGTACAAACACGTGAATGAGTTTGCGCCGCCGCTTTCGACGATGATTCAGGGGGAGCAGAACATTCCCGAGACGCTTTGCGAGGTCATCGATCAGTGTCTGAGCAAGGAACCCGACAAACGCCCGCAGACGGCGACGGATCTTCTCAACGCGATATCGCTGGCGCTTGACGCGCCGCAGATACGCGCGGGGTTCAGTTCGATGAGTCTTGGACGCGTCGATTTGCAGAAACTTTCGGAAGATGCCGAGACGCGCCTGATGCCCGGGGTGTCGGATGCGGGGATTCTGACGATGAGTGCGGTCAGCCGGGCGCTGAGCGAGTCGGATCTGGCGGCTGCGGCGCATGGGGCGAGCGCCGGGGAATCGAGTGGTGTGTCCGGCGTCTCCGGGACATCTGGTGTCTCCGGGACGTCTGGCGTCTCTGGGTTCGCGCTACAGGGCGGGACGATTTCCGGGGTGGGGGGGCCGGAAAAAAGCGTCTCTATCGTCCTTCCGCAGGGGATCGTCCAGCCGGTGGTGATCAATCCGAATGCCTCGCGCGATCGCAAGGCACTTTTGATCATCGTGGCGATTGTGTCCGTCGTACTCATCGGGGTGATCGTGGCCATTGTGTACAGCCAGATGTCCAAACCGGTTCCCGAGGCGCAGCCCATCCAGATATCCGACGACAAGTTGGCTGGGCTCTTTTCGTCCATCGAACAAAGCCTTGCGGCCGAAAAATGGGACGATGCAGAGGCCTTTCTAAACTCCGCCAGTGCCCGGCCCGATGCCCAGACGGCCGAGGCCGTTAAAAAAATACTCGCCTATCGTCAACAAATCGACTACGGCCGCATGCTCGACCAGGCGCGTCAAAAACGCGCCCAAGGCGATCTGGCCGGTGCCCAGGAAGTCTGCCGTTCCATCCTTCTCAAAGATCCCAATCACGTGCGCGCCGCGGCGGAACTCGCCTCGATCGATGAGGAACTGGCGCAGCTCGGCACGGTGACGTTCCAGGGGGATATCGCCGAATCCGGCATCGAACTCTACGTCAACGATGTCTATCACGGCACATTGCCCGAATCCCTGCAACTCCCTGCCGGTCTCTATACCTTGCGGCTCGTGCGCGAGGGATATAAGGACTGGATCCAGAAGGTCCAGCTCACGGCGTCCGACAAAATGACCATGGATGTCGAATTTGAAAAGAAAACCGTGGTCAAAAAACCACGACCTTCCGAGGATGACGATCCCTTTGCCCCGACCAAAAAACGTTCAAAATCCAAAAATAGCGGCGGGCTTTTGGACATATAATTCCCACGCAGGGTGTTCTTCTCCGGCGCGGTTGCGCCGGTGTCGTGCGTCATTTGTATAAATGGATATATGGGTGGCGCATATTTTATTTAAATAGATATTGATAGCTATTGAAAGATGGGAACGAGAACAAAATTATTTCTATGCGCCCTGATTTTGGGGCTGAGTTTCATGGGATGTTATCCCAATACGAGCGATCCACTGGTCGAGTCCTATCAGGCGCTGGAACGCGTCATGACGCGTCATGCCTCCGATCCCGAAGCCCTCATACCCGCTTTGGATGAGGTGATTTCCAAATACCGTCAGATCTGGCTCAACGCCCATCACAGCATCGAAAATGCCCCCATGGATTTTGTCGTTCACGAATACCAGACGCGTGAGCAAAAACTCGCCGAAACCATGGCTCGCATCGTCGATCTCGATCTCGAGATTCAGGATGCCCTTGAAGCCAAGCCCGAATACCTCGCCGCGTATCGCGAACGGATCCGTCAAATCGGGCGTTGACGCATGAAGTTTTCCCACGTCTGATTTTCGAGGGGTGGGGGACTGGTCCCCACCCTGCACAAAAAAAGGTTAAAACCGGAGCCAGGCCAGGAATTCGACGTTTCCCTTTGGGCCCGGCAGGGTGCTGTCCGCGCCGTCGATGTATTGGTATCCGAGGTCTTTGGCGGTCTGAATGACGCGTTCGATGGCCTGGGCGCGAACCTGGGGATCGCGCACGACGCCTCCCGAACCGACGAGTCCCTTTCCGACTTCAAACTGGGGTTTGATGAGAAAGACGCAGTCGGCACCGGGGTTGAGATGGCCTTTGAGCGGCCCGAGAATTTTGTCCAGCGAGATAAAAGACAAATCGGCGACGACGAGTTCGATGGGTTCAGAAAAATAGCCGGGTTCGAGGTATCGAAAGTTCGTGCGTTCGATGTTGATGACGCGGGGATCGGTCCGCAGTTTCCATGCGAGCTGACCGTATCCGACGTCGAGGGCATAGACTTTGGCTGCCCCTCTCTGGAGGAGGCAGTCCGTGAACCCGCCGGTGGAAGCACCGATATCGAGCGCCACGCGTCCCGCGATGTTCAGATCGACAAACCGGTCCAGGGCTCCGGCGAGTTTGAGTCCTCCGCGCGAGACATAGGGGTTGAACTGACCGCGGACGGTGACGTCCGCATCGGGTTTGATGGGGGTTCCGGCCTTGTCGATTTTTTTTCCGCCGACAAAGACCTCGCCCGCCATGATGAGGGCCCGCGCCTGACTTTTGTTGGGCGCGAGTTCGTGTTCGACGAGCCAGTCGTCGAGACGTTTTTTATCTATCATGGGCACTCGTAGAAAAAAGGATTCCGGTTACTTCTGTGGGGTTGCCTTGAGACTGGCTTTGCCATCTTTTTTGTAGACCGAAAAACGGACGTTTTTGCATTTGTAGGTTTTGATGAGCTGTTCTTTTTGGTGCGCGAGTTTGCTGACGAACTGTTCGAGGGTGAATTTGCCGGTTTCCTCGCCGCATTCCTGTTGCAGGGTGGTGTACTGTTCGTAGAGGAGCTTGAAATACTCGTTGTCCGAGAGGGGATCGATGTCGACCCGGCTTCCGGTGAGGGAGAAGACGCCGGACTTGGAGAGGCCCCGGCTGAACTCCACGGATCCGGAAGCGTCTGGGGCGGCGGGGAGATTGAGTTCGGAGACGTCTCTGGCGCGGCGTTTGAGGGCGTCGTAGAGCGAGTTGGGGTCGAGGCCGTTTTCGGTGACGGTTTTTCCGGTCCAGGATGGCGCGGGGCGGAAGGACTCCGGATCCTTGTTGGATTTGATGGCCAGTTCTGGGGATGACGGCGTCGGGACTGCCTGTCCGCCCGCGCCGCTGAGCGTCGTGCGGCGCAACCCCGTGGATGAGATCCCCGGCAGGGCGGACACCGAGGTATTCGGTTTGGATATCGAGGGAATCGCCGAGAGCTTGGGGCCTTCGGAAACCGGTTTGAGCCGCGTTTCGGTGTCGATCCGATGGTTGGTCGGACGGCTTGTGGTCCGCGGTTCGTCTTTTTCGATGGCGTTGAGGAAAGACGTCATGCCCAGGGACTTGACGTCCTCCCCTTCATTGTCGAGGTCCAGTACGGCATCGACGTTTTGATTTTCTTCGGACGATTTGCCCGGCGACAAAATGGAGTCAAAGCTGTTGGCAATTTCGTCCCATCCGTCATCCGAGAATCCTTCAAAAAACGAATCCGATTTCAGGAGAGATTCTGTCTTTGGCATTTCGGGGAGTTTTGTCGTCGTCGTCGCCGGTTGGGATGCGGCAGGGGGAGGTGTCGGCGACTCGGTGTGGAGTTTGGGATTGTCGGTCTGGGCAAAACGCACGGGACTGTCGACGATCGTGTGAGAACTGACCGACTGAAGGGCGTCTTCCAGACGGTGGTTTTCTTCGGCCAGGCTCATCCGGATGAGCTGTTCTTTTTTGAACTCGGAGCGGGCATGTTCGAGCTGTTCGTTGAGCTGATGAATCTCCTGGGATCGCGCGTCGGCTTCGGCGGTGAGGACGGCGTTTTTCTTCTTTTCGGAGACGAGGTCGTCCGAGGCGTGTTGGGCCTCGAGTTTGGCTTCTCGCAGAGATTTTTGACTTCTGTCGAGGGATTTTCGGGTTTCGGCGAGAAGCGGGTCGGTTTCCTTTCGTCGGCGCGTGCAGACAACCCCCAGGAGAACCATGACGGCCCCGGCGCCCACCGCGAGCAGCACGTGCGATGGCGCGTAATGCGGCAATCCATCGCGGACGCGCACGGGCTGGGATTGCGGGACATCCGGGGTCAAGGTGCTGAACACACAGCCGTCAAACGCGCCCTTGAGGTCGTGTTGTTCCAGACGGTACGTGGTGTCGCCCGCGACGATCGTGTCGCCCGCGGCGGCCTGTCCCCTGAGTTCCGCCTGGGCCTGGTGGCATTGCGGAAGCAGGGCGGCCGTGTCGACGTCCTGTCCTCGGCATGTCATCATGACGGACGTCTGGGGCGGACATGGAGGAATGTCCGGCAATGCCGTGGCCGCATGGATCGAAAAGGCACATGACTGGGCCGGGCGTCCGTCCGAGTCCGTGGCGCAAATCCAGTGGACGAGCCCCAGTTCCCGGTTGGGCATGGCGGCATATCGCTTCCCCGACGGTCCGTCGATCACAGTGGCGGCCGCCTTGGCCTGCGCCATCGCCGCGTCCTGAGGCATCGCCGCCGACACCACCGTCATGCCCTCCGGTATGCGCAAAGCCTTGATCTGCGCCGTTTCGGGCAGCATTTCGAGCGCAATGGGCATGGCATCCGGCGTCTCTTCCCGGGGCACTTTTTCTTCATCCGGTGCGGGAGGCGTGTCTGGCGAAACGAGCCGCACGCGAATCTTCGTCGGACTGGGCTTTGTGGCGAGCGCCTTTAACGCCTCGGCATCCGCAAATGTCCCATCCACATCCATTGCGGCCAGCATCTCGCCCGCCCCGCGAACCGCCTGCCCCTTTTCGGCTGTGTCGGCCACGGGCTGGACGTCGGTCGGGGTAAGTTGCAACACGGCCGTGGTGGTCACAATCCCCGACATCACGAGGTATATCACGCGCTTTATCATGACGATTTTCTCCTTTGAATGACGCAATCGTCTATTCTATCAAAGTTTGTTCCTGTTGGGAAGGATTTGCCGCCGGGCATGGCTGGGCGGCCGCTATCTGCCTTTGGCAGATACGCGTCTCGCGCGTCGGCTATTGCCCGTGAGCTCGCGCATAGTGGGGATGCGTTTTCGACAGACGGTCTCCCTGCAGATCGGGCAATACGCCGCCGCCCCTTTTTTTCATGTCGGCATCACCGGGCGTCGGTGTGCAGGAGCGCCTCGACTTCCTTGCGCACCTGATCGCGGTACTCCGGGTCTTTGAGGGCAAAATCGAGCGATGCGGTCAGCAGTCCCATCGGCTGTCCGACGTCGTGGCGCGTCCCGCGATAAATCACCCCCGAAATGGGGTGGTCTGCCGTCAGGCGGCGCATCGCGTCGGTCAGCTGGATTTCTCCGTGATGCCCGGGTTCCTGGGTTCTCAGGTAGTCGAAGATGTCCGGGTTGAACGTGTATCGCCCTGTCACGGCGAGTCCGGAAGGTGCCAGGGCGGGATCGGGTTTTTCGACGAGATCGGTGATGGTCACACGGCCATGGTGTTCGTGGCCGGCGACGATGCCGTAATGGGAGCGCTGTGCGTAGGGCACTTCCATCAGCAGGACGGAGGGGGTGATCCCGATGATGCGCGAAAGGCCGTTTTCCATCAGCACCTCGTCGGGGAGGAGAACCGCAAACGGTCGATTGGCCACGTCATTTTCGGCGCACAAAATGGCGTGGCCAAGTCCCCGGGCTTCTTCCTGGATGCAGGCGCGGACTTTGACGCGTTCGTGCAGATGCCTGGGGGATTCTCCCTGATAGCGGGCGCCCAGGTCGCTGGCGTCAAAACGCAAAAAATGTTCAAAAACCCCGTGCTTGTCGGGCGAAACGACAAAAATAACTTCCTCGATGCCGGCGGCAATGGCTTCTTCAAACGCATAGCTCGCACTCGTGCGGCGCCAGACGGGGAGGAGTTCTTTGGCCACGCTCCGTGTGATGGGATTCCACCGCGTGCCCTTTCCGGCCACGGGAATGACGGCCACGCGGATTTGTGGTGGGCGGATGGCATCAGTCATGGCAGAGCCCCGTCTGGGCTGTGCAGCCCGTTTCGCAGAAATCGTATTCTCCGTTCCAGATGCTGTACAGGGTTCCGTTGTCGAATTTTTTGCAAATAAAATGTCCGGAATCCTCATATTCGACGCTGTCCGCATAGACGCAGTGCGTCGACGTGTCGTTTTCGCGGTCACATGCAAACCCGCACATGGCCACGCCACCTTCGGTGATGCAGGCTTCGGCGCACCGGTAGTTCTGCACGATGCCCTGGAGGTTGCTGTTGAGCCGGCATGTCGTGAGATCGCGTCCGTCGCATGCGTAGTTTGCGGAGTCGTAAGGGTCGCATTCCACCAGCTCGCCGGAGGTCGTGAGCTGGCATTGTTCGTTTTTGGCATCGCACTGTCCGAGGCAGTAGTAGCCCTCGACGCTGACGTATTGGAGTTCGTTTCGGGTGGTGCGCTGGCATGCCGTGACGAGTACCTGTCCGATGTGGTGATCGACGTTGCATTCGCGTTTGAGTTCGTTGAGCGTGGCACACGCGCCACCGTCGATGCATCCCGATTGCTGGCGCGTGATGCCATGGAATGTCCGTTGGTATACGACGCATCCCTCGGCGCATTTTCCGGTCATGACCATGCCCTGGTCGCAGTAGACGGTCGTTCCGTCGTGACAGAAATCGACAAATGTGTTGGGGTCGCACGTCGGGATGTTGTCCTCGCCAGCGTTTTCGGCGGCTTTCTGTATGGCGATCATCTCCTGGGTGACGCAGATGCCCTCCTCGCACGTCCCGGACGAACATGTGACGTTTTGGCAGGGATCGACCGGGGCGTCCGCATTCGGGACGCAATTTCCGTTTTCGAGGTGCTGTCCCTCTGGGCACGAGGTGGG
>CAMCLY010000139.1 GCA_945875805.1 uncultured Myxococcales bacterium
TTCTGCCCTCCCGGGCATTTACGGGGCCCAAACCCCCGCGGGGGGGGCCCCCCCCCGCCCCCCCCCCCCCGGCCATCACACGACGCGCACACCGACACACCCAGAGATTCACACGCCCCCCTGTCCACCCACACATCCCCCGCGACATCACATCGGCGGCGGTCCGCCCATCCCAGGCCCGCCCACGTCTTCGGAAACACTCCCCGTCTCGCGCGTTTCCCCACTGACGCGAAGCTTGCGCCCGCTTATCGGCGACGAAATCAGCGTCGTCACCACGCGATCGCCTTCCGAAAGCCCGCTCGTCACATACACATGGTCCATCGTCCGGTACTCCGACTCCACCGTGCGCACATCCAGACGGTTCTCCGCCGTACACACATAAACCTGGCTGCCCTCGCGCAGATACGAACGCGGTATCTCCACCGCAGAAATCTTGGACGGCGGCGTCAGATACGCCCGCACAAACGTCCCCACCAGAAGCGGCGAATCCTCAGGTTCGCCAAACGGATCGTCCACCGCAAGAACGAGCTGGACCATGCGCCCGAGAGACTCCACCGAACCAAGCATCGACAACACGCGCGCCTTGCGCATCACCGTCCTGCCACCCATCGAGTACTCCACCGACGCCTCGACCTTTTCAAGAAAAGCCCGATCCCCGCCAATCCAGCGCAACACCGACGGCTGAAGACTTATCGTCACCCAAAAAACATCCGTGGCCACCACCGTGCCCAGAGCGCCATTCCCAGAAATGTACTCCCCCACCGACACAGGCGCATCTTCCAACACCCCGTCAAACGGCATCCGCACAATGCTGCGATCATAGTTGAGCTGCGCCGTCCGGACATTGTTCCGGGCAATCTCCACCGCCGCAATGGCGTCCTGCAACTGTGGCTCCCGACGGATCAGCGCCGTTTCCCCGTCCGTAAGATCCGCATTCAGAATCCGAGACTTCAGCGTCTTGAGTTCCGCCTCGGCCGCCCGACCCTTGGCCTCCTCAAGCACCAGCGCCGCCTCCTTCTGACGCAGAGCTATGCGCGCATTGTTCAGCGCAATCTCGTAATCTTCCGTCGCAATCCGGGCAACCACATCCCCCTTCCTGAGACGCGACCCGGGATAATATCCCGGATTCACCCAGACCACGCGGCCACTCACCTCACTCCGGAGTGACATCGTCCGGCTCGCCGTCACCACCCCGGTCGATTCAAGACGAACCGCATGTTCCGCCGAATGCACCGTCACCACATCGACCAGGATTCCCGTGTCCGCACGCGCGCCACGCTTCGCCGTCACCTTCGTCGAAAAAAACATGTTCCCTACCCAGATCCCCAACGCGATGACGAGTACCGCGACGATCCCCTGAATGATATACGGCCGCGCCTTGCTGCTCACTTCCCCTCCTCATGACCTGTGTCATCTTCGACTTCCTGCGTTTCTCCAATCGTCTCAAGACGCGTGCGAGCGCGCTCCACACCGCGTTCACTCGTTTCCTCAAGCCAGGTGGCACCGCCCATCGCTTTGTACACCGCCACCTGCGCCAGCAATACCTGACGCCGGGCGTCGAGTTCCGACTGCGACGTCGTGATCAGTCCCCGAAGCGCCGTCAAAACCCGGCTGTAATCCAGCGCACCTTCGACAAAATATTCCCTCGATACATCCAGAATCTCCCGCTGACGGGCAAGTTCCGCACGCGCATCCAAAAGCTGCTGCTCACGCAACGAAAGCATCAAAAGCGCCTCCTCCACCTCGGCCACCGCCTCATACACCGCCAGAAAATAGGACGTTTCCTCCAGAAGATACGACACCTTCGCACGATCAATCGCCGTCGTCTGCTGGAACCCATCAAACAGAGGCACCACCAGGTTCGCACCGACATCCCAGATCAACGCCTTGAACAAATCCACAATGCTCGACGAACGAAACGCCAGAGACGCGCTCAGCTTTAACGACGGAAGACGGTTGGCCAGCGCCACCACCACCTGCGCGTCCGCCGATTCCACCTGACGACGCGCCGACCTCAAATCCGGACGCCTCTCCAAAAGCGCGTCGATATTCGGCGTCCCACCCATCACCACCTGTTCGGGAAGCGATCCCTCCACATGAGGCTTCACTTGACGACCCGACAAAATCTCCAACGCATGAAGCCCTACCCGGATGGTCGTCTCCTGCTCCTTCAGCGTCGCACGAAGTGTCTCTATCTGCTGGCGCTGCTCCAGCACATCCATCCCCGTCGTCTGACCATTGCGATAGTATTCCTCCACAAGACGACAGTAATCTTCCGATATCGAAAGAAGCTCCTCCGTCAGCGCCTTGCGATCACGGGTGTACTGTATCGTAAACCACTGCGTCACAACGTTCCCCACCAGACTTATCGCCGCCGTCTCCGCCGCATCGCGGCTCGACTGTACCGTCAGTTCCCCTATCCGCTTCTGCGCACGGACCTTCCCCCACAAATCCACTTCATAACTCGCTGTCAATCCAAGACTGTAACTCGGATCCGACTTGCTCTCCGACGACGCCGTACCCCCATAACCCACGCCCGCGCCAAACGACACGTCCGGATAATACCCACTCACCGACTGGCGATACGAAAGCTCGCTGTCCACCAGCCTCAAATACGCCACATGAAGCGTCGGGTTGTGCTCCAATACCGCCGTCACATACGCATTCAGATTCGCATCCCCATACGATTCCCACCAGCGATCGACGATCTCCCCTTCCAGCGACACATCGCCATAACTCGCCTCCAATCGCGGAACCTCAAGGTCCGTCGCATACTTCACCGGACTAAAACACCCCAGAAGACCCACACAGGCCCACATCGCCACCACACAAAGCTTTGCCTTCAATCCGACTGCCATAGACGCTCTCGAAATTTCATCGTTAAAAATCGCCTGTCAAAAAAGGCAAATCGCACGCCACCTTTCGGATCGCAAATACAAAAAATCCACAACCCGCTTGCGCAGATCGTGGATCTTCCTCTCACGGCCCCCACAAGAATTTGGCTCAATCCTCGATCCGATCCCCATCTCCGGTGCCGAGCGTTCTAAACGAACGCACAGACTGATTATACGCTTTCACAAAATCAGGATCGGCGCTCAAATCAATCCTCCATACGCCCCCATTGCGGAATAACGTATAATTTTTTTGTCTTTCTTTGTTGCGTTCCTTATCAAAATACACAATCTCAAGCTTCGCCTTCCCATCAATCATATAGTCCAGAAACTTCGTCGACGTCTTGCGAACCTCAAATCCACCCTGCTTGGCCATCCGTTCCATCAGCGTGTCCCACGTCCAGAACAGTTCCACCCGCTCGTTCTGGGATGTCGCACCCATGTCGCGGTTCATGTTGCTGTCATGCATCGCCTGCATCTTTTCCTGGATGTCCTTCGTAAAGGTGCGTTTAAACCCCTTCAAATCATGCTGCTGCGCCGCATAAATCGCATCATCAAGAACACCCTCCGGAAGACGGACAAAATCCATCGGCGTCAGACGCATAAAAAATAAATAAAGACCGCACATCACGACCACAATGACAATCCCGCCTATCACTTTAACCGCTTTCGGCAAACCGTTGAGCCACTCCATTCTCACCTCCTCCTCTCGTCATCTCACAACGTCACGCCTCTTCTACCCACGCCTTTCTGTCCATAAAGACGCCTTCCTGTCCATACCCCAATTCGCCATTCCACGTCCACGTTTCCACCACCATCCCCTTGCCCACAACCCCATGAGATACAAGGAGACTCTTCCACCACTCAAAAAAAAAAAACCTCCCCACTTGACCAATCTGAATGCGTGTTCAAACTCTGGGTTCGTCGAACGGAGACAGACATGAAACAGAAGTTCATGCCCACAATCTCCGCACAAACACATATCTTATTCAGATATTTCAAACCATCTTCTATCTCAAAGGAGGTATATTATGTTTACACTTTGGAGCGATATCGACCGTCTTTTTAATCACCCGTTTGCAGACTGGATGTTCAACGAAAATGCCTTGCGTTCCGCCGAAGAATCCTTCCTGGGACTCAATCGAATGAACCTCACCGACAAAGGCGAAAATCTCCTCTTTGTCGCAGAACTCCCAGGCGTCAGCCAGGATGACATCAATCTTTCCATCCACGAGGATACCCTAACACTCAGCGCTAAACGAAATATTCAGCACGATAAAGATAATACCCTATACCTCGCCGAACGGAACAACTACGATATTCAGAGAAGCATCGCTCTGCCCGCCAAAATCGACGCCCAAAACGCAAAGGCCAACTTCAAAAACGGCGTCCTCTATGTCACCCTACCCAAAGCCCCAGAAAGCAAACCTCAGCAAATCGCCATTCAGAACTAAATAGAGTCTCTGAAGCTATAAATCATAAAATGATAAAAATTCTATTCAATAAAAACTAAAATCATAAGGAGAATATATTATGTCTCAGAACTCAAACACCATTCAGAAACCTGAACAGGAAAAAGCCATCATCCCCGCCGTCGATATCGAAGAAACAAAAGATGACGTCATCGTCTCCGTCGACATGCCGGGCATCGACCCCCAGAAAATCGACGTCCAGCTCGACAAGGACATTCTCACCGTCCAGGCCAAATCCGAAATCGAAAGCCTCGAACCACGGCTTTTCCGCCGCCAGTTCAGAGTCATGAGAGGACTGGATTCCTCCAAATGTCGCGCCGATTACAAACTGGGCGTGCTCACCCTCAGACTCACCAAACCCACCACATCCCAGCCCCAGCAAATCAAAATTACATGCGAATAACGCGCGTGTAGCCTGACCCACGCCGGTTCCCCATGCCCGGGAGACCGGCGTTTTTTTGTGTCTGTTCCCGTCGATACGTTTTTCCATCCTTGCAGACACCGCGTATACTCCGCCGCCCATCGTTCCCCGGGCCGACTGGCGACACCGGGTTGGCAATCCTTTTTTTGCGGTTCATCCATGCATACAAAACAAGAAGTTCAGAGCGCAGAAAGCGCCAAAACCATCAAACGCGTCACCTGGGGCGGCACCGCCGTCAACATCGCACTCTCCGCCATGAAACTCATCTGCGGTGCACTCATCGGTTCACAGACCATGATCGCAGACGGCATCCACAGCCTCTCCGACCTCATCTCCGACGCGGCGCTCCTCATCGGCGTCCAGTTCTGGTCCGCCCCACCCGACGAGGACCATCCCTACGGACACGCACGCATCGAAACCATCGTCACCGCATTCGTCGGCCTCATCCTGGCCGCCGTCGCCGCCATCCTCGGATACCGCGCCGTCATGAGCCTCATCACCCCTCCCCCACCCGTCCATCCCGGCGCCGTTTCCGTCGCCATCATGCTCATCTCCGTCGTCTCAAAAGAACTCCTCTATCAGTGGACCAAAAGAAACGCCCGAAAAATCCATTCCAGCGCACTCCACGCAAACGCATGGCACCACCGAAGCGATGCCCTCTCCTCCATCCCGGCACTCATCGCCATCGCCCTCGCCTATTTCTACCCAGACCTGGCCTTCATAGACCCCATCGGGGCCATCGTCGTCGCATGCATGCTCCTCGTCGTCGGCGCCACCATCGTCCTCAAGGCTTTTTCCGAACTCACCGACACCTGCCCCCAAAGCACCATCGAACAGCTCACACAAATGGCCCGTCAAATCCACGGCGTCAAAACCGCACACGCCCTGCGCGCTCGCCAGTTCGGCACCGGACTCATCGTCGACCTCCACATTGAAGTCGACCCCGAAATGACCGTCCGAAACGCACACGATATCTGCGAACATGTCCAGGAATGCCTTATCAAAGAAGGCCCGAACGTCCTGGAAGTCATCGTCCACGTCGAGCCTTTGGGCGAGGGATAGGTTCTCATGGGCTTTTGAGGGGGGAAGCGTCCCCCCAACGCGGCTATTTCGGCTGCGCCTCAATACGCCGCGCCCCCCTCATGGCTCACCCCAAGCCCATCGGGACAGTGGCCAAAACCAGCGTGCCCACACGGGGGTTGCGGGGCCCTCCCCGCCAGTGGGGGTAGACGCGTATCGCACCCGCCTGCCCCAAACAACATCCCAAACGACATGGTCTTTCGCCCTGATTATCACGTCGCCACATCCTTAAATAAAGGCGGGTGCGATAGCGGCGCAGGGGGCCACTGCCCCCCCCAACAAAGAAACAAGAAGTTTAACCATTGTATCCAATTGTCGATAATGATATTCTAAAAAGTTAAACAATATTTACCATTCAACTCACAACAGACAAACGCGACAACGAAACACAAGGAGAAAAAGCCATGACAGAAAACGCTCAAAAAAACGCACAGTCACAGACCCCAGCCATCAAAAAATGGTTCGGAGGCGGCGAAAAATTCCAAATGACGCACTATTCTTACGCCAAGGAAAACGATCCATTCTACAAAGGCCACAACCAGACAGACACCGTGGCCGTGCCCTCACTCGACAATAAAAAGTTTTCACGCGGTTTCCTCGGCATCCAAAAAAACGGCAAATCGTTGCCATGGAAAGAAAACGTCGGCATCACCATGCAGGGCACCGGACAGGCCAACGACGGTAGCCACATCATGTACGACGGCACCGACAAAAACGGCAAGGCCAAGTTCAAATACGGCGTCGGAGGCGCATACGCTCCCATCACGCGTCCCTTTGAGCAGATCGCCGTCGATAAGTCCGTCATCCCTTACGGCTCAAAAGTCTATGTCGAAGCCTACGGAAAAGTCATGAGTGCGGATGATACCGGCAGCGCCATCAAAGGCAAACACATCGACGTCTTCGCCGGCGCCAAAACCTATGCCGAAATCTGCGCGCTAGGAACCAAACAGTACACCCGCGTCGGCCTCGTCGACGACAATGCCACAACAGGCGGAGCCACCGCACAAACCACAAAAACCGCCAAGACAAAAACCGCCGAAAACAAAACCGAACAGTCCGGCTCCATCGCCGTCGGCTCAAAAGTCAAAGTCATCGGCTCCAAATACGCCACCGGTCAGACCGTCCCCTCATGGGTCAAGGCCAACACCTATTCCGTCACCAGAATCGACGGAAAACGCGCCCTCCTCTCCGACATCATCAGCTGGGTCAACCTCTCCGACCTCCAGCTCGTCGGCGGCGGCACCACCACAAAACCCGCCGAGACAAAACCCGCCGAGACAAAACCCGCCGAGAACAAAACCGAACAGTCCGGCTCCATCACCGTCGGCTCAAAAGTCAAAGTCATCGGCTCCAAATACGCCACCGGTCAGACCGTCCCCTCATGGGTCAAGGCCAACACCTATTCCGTCACCAGAATCGACGGAAAACGCGCCCTCCTCTCCGACATCATCAGCTGGGTCAACCTCTCCGACCTCCAGCTCGTCGGCGGCGGCACCACCACAAAACCCGCCGAGACAAAACCCGCCGAAAATACAAGCAATACCGACACTCCAACCAAAAAATCCGGTCGCGTCACCGCGTCCGACGGCCTCAATCTGCGCCCAACCCCCGACACATCCAAATCCCCACTCGCATGCATCCCCTCCAACACATGGCTCGATGTCATCGCCCAGGCCAGCAACGGCTGGTACAAAGTCACCTATAAAGGCATGACCGGTTACGTCTCCAACAAATACCTCCAAATTGGAGAAAAACCCGCCGCCGGCGCATGGCAGTGGCCCACCAGCGCTACTCGCGTGACCTCCAATTTCGGCCCCCGCGCATCCTTCACATGCACCAATGGCAACACCACCGGTTCATACCATTACGGCGTCGACATCTCCGGCGGCGGCGGTTCTTCCATCTACGCTTCAAAAGCAGGCTCCGCCACCAAATACTACGACGCAAATGGTTACGGCAACTGGATTCAAATCGACCACAAAGACGGCACCTACTCTCGATACGCCCACATGAGCAGTACCAAAATTAGCGGTACTCAAGATGTCTCCGCCGGTCAGCAAATCGGCGTCGAAGGCTCCACCGGAAACGTCACCGGCCCCCACCTCCACTTCGAAATCCGTATCGGCGGCACCGCCAAAACCAACGCCGTCGATCCTCTTAACTATATTAAATAGTTTTTAGTTTTTTTGTGTGGGGGGACAAGTCCCCCCACGCCCCCCGAAATGCGAAAAGGGCACATGGCGGTTGCGCGGGCCCCGGTCGCAATTAATGGGGGGGTGGGGGTTGGGGACGTGGGGA
>CAMCLY010000140.1 GCA_945875805.1 uncultured Myxococcales bacterium
TCCACAACGCCCCAAGACTCACCACCTCATGAAAGGCGCCCGAATGGGCGCATTTCGGGGGGTGTGGGGGGACTGGTCCCCCCACAGAAAAAAGCCGGGTGTGGGGGACTTGTCCCCCCACAAAAAAAATTGATAGCAAAAAAGCACGTGTGAACGGTATAAGCGGCGTCTGTCCGTGCCGAATGGGTGCGGAGGAGGGCAGGAAGGAATCCATGAGCAATTTTCGCAGGATCGCCGTGACGGGTCTGATAGGGCTTTGTGCAATATCCGCATCGTGCGAATCAGAGAAAACCGAGATTTCGCGACACGTCCAGGTTCCCCCAAAGGTGGCCTTTGACTTTCCCGAGAAACCGGATTTTTTGAGTGTCGTCGAAAAAAATTTTCCTCAAAACGGCGTCTATACGACATGGGGCGTCATTTTTAATCAGGACAGGCTGTGGTCACAGACCGTCCGCGTGCGCGGCACGATCGTCGATATCTCGCGCGACTGTCCTTTCTACACGACGCCCCGCAAAAAGGCGGCCCGAGGACGTCATCATCGCCGCGCCAACGCGGAGCCCGTTTCACAAGAACAACGGTACTGCCCGGGACTTTCGGTGGTGCTCAGTTCCCCCGAGGGCTCCATGCACCCATTGCGTCTCGTGGGATACCATCCGTATTACCACCCGCACCTGAAGCCCGGCATGGAGCTCGACGTCACGGGGCAGTATCTGCGTTTTACCACCGTGATGGGAAGAACCTATGTCGAATCGGTCAACGGCCTTCTCGTCGTCGAGAAAATTCACAATCTGATCCTCGACAACGAAGGAAATGTAAAACCCAGTCACACGACACTTCCATAATTTCCGAACCCGGCGAATGGAGACTACCGTTTATGAGTCATAATCTTCTGGATGCCCTCAAAAGCGCGGGGCTGGCCGATGCCAAGAAGGCCAGGCGCGCCGAACAGGAAAAAAAGCAGACCGAGCACAAAAACCTCAAGCGCGGCGCGGCCGCGCCGACCGCCGAACCGGTTTCGCCCTCCTCCCCCAAGTCCCCTGAGCCCAAAGGCGTCGCCATCGAAAACGCCGAACTTCAGGCCAGAGAACGTCTCCAGGCCATCTACCGACAGGCGGCGCTTCCCAACACCGCAGGACGCAAAAAATTCTACTACCAGACCCTCGAAAACGACATCGACTGCATGATGATTTCAGACGTCGCCAGCGCGCTCCTCGAACGCGGCAAATACGCCATCGTCGCCAACGCCGCCATGGATGACTACATCCTCGTTTCCCGCGCCACGGCACTCGCCATCGAGGCCGTCGACAAAAAACGCGTCATCGTGTTCCGGCGACAGGAAACCTGATTTCCCACGCCCCTCTTTTTTTGCCACGCCCAACCTTTTGCCATGGCGCGCATGGATCGCGCTTTTCGACCCTTTGGACAAGGACGGTCATCATGGAACGATTTATCATCGAAGGCGGACACAAACTCAGCGGCACCCTCATTCCGGGTGGCAACAAAAACGAAGTCCTGCCCGCCCTCGCGGCCAGCCTGCTCACCAGCGAGGATGTCATCCTGCACAATGTGCCAAGGATTCGCGATGTCGAGGTAATGATGAATATCATTCAAGATCTCGGCGGCGAAGCCGAATTTATCGGCGATAACAACGTCCGTCTGTGCGGTGCCGGTGTCCACAAAACCGAACTCAGCCCGGATCTCTGCCGCAAAGTGCGCGCGTCCATTTTGTTTGCCGGCCCCATGCTCGCCCGCCATCGCGAGGTGCACCTGCCCCCGCCGGGTGGCGACGTCATCGGCCGCCGCCGTCTCGACACGCACTTCCTGGCCTTCCAGGGGCTCGGCGCCTCGATCGATATCGGCGACTGCTACCACGTCAAGGCCAAATGCCTCATGGGAAGCGACGTCTTCTTTGACGAACCCTCCGTCACCGCCACCGAAAACGCCATCATGGCCGCCGTCCTCGGACGCGGCGACACCCTCCTGCAAAACGTCGCCTGCGAGCCTCACGTCGAAGGCCTCTGCCGGATGCTCGCCTCCATGGGCGCGCACATCGAGGGCATCGGCTCCAACACCCTGACGATCCACGGCACGGGCGGCCTCCACGGCACCGAACACACCATCGGCTCCGATTACCTCGAAATCGGCTCCTACATCGGGCTGGCCGCCGCCACAGGCTCCGAACTCCACATCGAACACGTCCGGATGACCGACATGCGCATGATCCGAATGATCTTCGAAAAACTCGGCATCCGCATCGAACCCGACGGCACGGGCATCCGCGTCCCCGCCGACCAGGACATGCACATCCGAAGCGAGCTCCACAACGCCATCCCACAAATCTACGACGCCCCCTGGCCCGCCTTCCCCACCGACCTCATGAGCATCGCCATCACCACCGCCACCCAGTGCGAGGGCACCATCCTCTTCTTTGAAAAAATGTTCGAAGGCCGAATGTTCTTCGTCGATTCCCTCGTCGCAATGGGCGCCCAGATCATCCTCTGCGACCCGCACCGCGTCGTCGTCGTCGGCAAAAGCCAGCTCTTTGGCGCCCGCCTCGAATCCCCCGACGTGCGCGCCGGCATGGCCCTCCTCATCGCCGCCCTCTCCGCCCAAGGCACCTCGACCATCTATAACATCCGCCAAATCGACCGCGGTTACGAACGCGTCGACGAAAAACTCCGCGCCCTGGGCGCCCATATCACGCGCGTCGAATCGTAGCGGTTTTTAATTTTTGGGGTGGTGGGGGGGAAGTGTCCCCCCAACGTCGCTATTTGCCCTGCGGGCAAATACGCGCCGCCCCCCTCTCACGGCGATACCCCAAAAATTCACCGCGCGACGTATCTGCCGCAGGCAGAAAGGCGCGCGACGCGCGGGCGTGTCGGACGAAGGACGACAGCCGCGCCCCCAAAAATCATCAAAGGATTCCCTCGCCATACAGAAATGTGGTAAAATCCCCGCGTTTTGTGGGCGTTCAGCGAAGACGAACAGGGAGAAACAGGAGAACCCGATGAGCAAAACCGACGACATGCCACAGCCCCCGCCCATGCCCCTCGACTTCAAGGTGCGGTGCGAAATCGAGCTGACCGAGGCACAGAAACGCATGGTCAAAGCCCAGACGGGACGCGACATGGACGTGCTGGTGCTGGCAGATGAGGACGGAAAATACGCACGCAGGATGGCGGAATCGACGCCGGACGACTACCAGGTCATGGCCCTGAGACAGGCCGAAATGCTCAACGCGTATGACGCAGACTACCACGCCTACCTCGTCGCCCTGGCCGCATGGGAGGCCGGACTCAACGACCCGGACGAGGCCGACGAGGCCGCCGAACGCATCTCCGTCGCCGCCGCACAGGAAGCCGAACGTCAAAAACTGTTTTACATGAAGGAAGCCGAGGCATGCGCAAACGCCCGCGAGGTGGCCAAAATCGCATGGGGCAAAAAAGACACCCCGCAATGACACCCCATTGTGGACACGTTCTGACAAAGGAAGAGCAACATGGCGGATATGACGGTGCTGACGTCGATCGAAAACGACCGCAGGGCTATGCAGCTCCTGGCCGAGGAAATCCAGAAAGCCCCTGACGAGGCGTCGCGCAACGCGATGATCGACGAAATCAAAAAAATGGCGGCCGCGCTCGAAGCCAAATGCATGGCACTTCAGGAAGAGGCGCAAAAGGTCGTCACCCCAAAACTCGACGCCCTCGACATTCATGCGGTCGTCGAAGTCGTGCTCACGCCCGAACAGAGGCAGCGCGTACTCGAAAAAACCGGCGTCGATGTGCCAAGCGTTCGCATACCGGACGCTACGGGCGCCCTTACGCGAAACATGAAACATATCGAACCGGAATTTATCGAATCGTGTGCAGAGCGACAGGCCCAGGTTTTCAAGGACATGGTCGCCGAAGCAGAGGCCGCCGCAGAAGCCTCTGAAGAAGATAAAGCGCCGGATCCGGCCTAGATCCGTGTCGTCAGTCACGCGTTTTGTGTGTTCATATCAATTGAGGAAGGTTTTCGATGGATACCACAGGTGACAGTCAGTTTCAGTGCTGGAATTTGCAGCCCCGGGATGCCGAAAAAATCGGCGCGCTTTTGTCGTATGCCCAGAAATACGAAGCCATTGAAATGCGTCAGGCTTTTTCAAAATCGAAGCTCGACGGCTGGTGGTACGGCGCATACCATATCGCCGAGGAACACTTCTCAGGCGTGGCCTACATCACCGATCAGTTCGTCTATCTGTTCGGACGCGACAAGGACGCCCTGCGCTGCATGGGACGAAACCTCGGACGCAACCAGTCCAAACGCCCCGGCGGCGGCTCTCACTCGCTCTTCGGCCCCAACGAAATGGTTCAGGCTTTCTGGCACGGTTTCGAAATCTCCGGAAAAAAACTCGCCGCCGATATCCAGCTCGATTTGTGCGAACTGACCGAAATCGCCTGTGCCCAGAACACCGCCTATGAAGCCCGATACGCCGTCAAAAAAGACCTGCCGCTCGTCTTCGACTTTCTCGGCGAGGCTCTCATCGACGAACTCGGGATGGATGTCCGACGACTGGGAAAAGACGCGCACGAGAGACGATGCAGCGAACTCATTGCAGACCAGAAAATCATACTCGGACTTCACCGCGGAAAACCGGCATTCGTCGGCGAATATCGAGAAGACGAACTCGGTATCTTTATCGAACACGCCTATTTTCCCGTCGCCATGCGCCGCCCCAAAGTCATGCGCGGAATCCACGCCCGCATGGCGGAACTCCTCATGGAGCGAAACCCCACCCTCCTGATGTATATCGACCACGCCAACGAGGAAACGAAGGCCGCAACCGACGAGGTCGGCTATCGCGTCGTCATGCCCGGACGCATGATGCGCCTGAGGTAGTATGGGGGAAATGCGCGCCAGCCTGGGGACGATGACCGCACGCCATGCGGAACTTTCTCACATGCGCTCCCCTTATGTCCGGATCCAGGGGACGGGGTGCGAACGCGTCACGCTGCAGCTTCGGCACGCGCGCATCCTGGATGCTCACCGACACAGCAACCTCATCGTGACCCTCACCGCCGCCGAAAAAAAAGGTGGCGCGTGGCGCGTGGGACACGGGTTCTATGAAGACCTCGCGGTTTTGACAGACCTGCCGTCACACATCCAGCGCATCCTCTCAAGCGCACGCCCCGAAGACGACCCGCGACACGGTTTTTGCGAAACACAGAGTATCCCCCAAAAAGATCTGACCGGATACGACTCCGTCGTGGCGCGCCTGTCTCCCGCCGTGATCTACCACCGGGCATTTGCCATGGTGAGCGAACTGATCGAACGCGAGTTGCTTATCGATGCCGATATTTCATGGCATCACGGCGGATGGCGAGTGGACGAAAAACCATGCCCCTTTGCATACATGGACGGACGCACGTGCTTCCTGGGCCCGCGCACGCAAGTGCATGAAGACATCGCCGTATATTACCCAGAACGTCCGCAAGTCCGACGTCATCTGTCGCACACAACCTGGGAACTCGGCACGCACAAAAATCTGTCGGCAATAGCCGACGCCTTGGCGCAGACGCGCGGACTCCCCCTCTATGCCTGGAGCGCACGCAACATCGACCGCGTTCTGCTCATGCCTCGCGCAGCCGCCCAGCTCATGCGAGCCATACTCCCTGACTTTGACCTCCCCGCCGAAGCCGGACGGCCGCGCCCAGAATGGCGAATGCACGAAAGCCTCGTCCTGCAGAGCGATCCCACAAACGCGCTGTTTTGGGGCACCGACAACAGCCACCTCGTCCTTGACGCCAGAGGTCACAACGCCCAACCCGTTTCTCTCATCGCCCAGGGACACTTTGATCAGTGGCCCACCAGCGAACGCAATGCGCGCCTCGTCGGACAAACAGACGGAAACCACGGACACGCCCTGGACGAAAAAGGCAACTCGGGACCATGGTTCCCCATCCTGCGCGCCGCACAGCAAGACGACGATTCACGTGTACTTGACTCCGCCGAGGCATACTCCCAAAAACTCGACGGACGCGTGGTCTGCATCGAAGATCTCTGCGTCCTGCGCGACGGACAAAATTCGGGCACTGTCCTGATGCCCTACGGCGGAGTGCTCTGCCGCGACGGACGATGCCTGGGACATATCGCCCCACCCAAAAACGGATGGCCGCTTGACGATTTGCTCAACCGGGCCAGCCCCGTGGGCTCCCCAGTCCGTATCGCATCCATGGCCTCATGCGCCCTCGCACTTCGTTAGTTTTTTTGTGTGGGGGGACCAGTCCCCCCACGCCCCCCGAATTGCGAAAGGGCCGCGCGGCGATGCCGCACGGCCCTTTCGCAATTCATGAGGTGGTGAGGCTTGGGGCGTTGTGTGGAACTGGGCTTTTGGTGGGTTTGGATGGGGCTTTTTGTGTTTGGATTTTAATTTTTAACCACTTTCCACTTCCCACTTCCCACTTCCCACTTCCCACTTTCCACTTCCCACTTTCCACTTCCCACTTTCCACTTCCCACTTTCTACTTCCCACTTTCCACTTTCCACTTTCCACTTCCAAGCCTGAGGCTTTTGACGTGATAAACCATTTTAATGGAAGTTTTTTGTCACAGCGTCTAAGAGGCACCCCATGATAAACCGCAGATTTTTTTTGAGCGGAATGATCGCTCTTCCGATATGCATCACCGCCACCAGGACATGGGCAACCCCCACCGAAACGCGCGCCAAACTCCATGACGCCTTTACTCGCGCTTTTGAACTTGAACCTGCCGAAAACGTCGAATGGATTTCGGGGGTCTCACAAGGCGCCGCATGTACACATGCCGTCGACAAAGAGGAAGACGGCATCCAAGACTTCTGTGGCAATTCTGAGGAACAACGATGAAAGAACTGGTTATTCTTGGTACAGCAGCACAAGTTCCGACGCGCGATCGAAATCACAACGGCTACTTCCTGCGCTGGGAAGACGAAGGGATTCTGTTTGACCCAGGCGAAAATACACAGCGTCAGATGACGTTTGCCAACGTCGCCTCCACCTCGATTACAAAAATCGCCATCACCCACATGCACGGAGATCACTGCCTAGGACTCCCCGGCGTCCTGATGCGCATCAGCCTCGACAAATCCTCCCGTCCCGTGGGAATTTACTATCCCGCCGACGCCCAGGTCTTCTATGACTCCACCGTGCGCCCATGGAAGTTTGAACGCGACCTGAACTTGCACCCCCAACCCCTCGACACAGAAGGCATCGTCGCCAGGCACGACAACATGGTTATCTCATGCGCCCCCCTTGATCACCGAACCCCGTGCATGGGATACCGAATCGACGAACCCGAGGCCCGTTCGGTCTGCATCGATGCCCTGAAAACATTCGGCTTAACGCCGGGACCAGCCATCGGAAAGCTCAAACGCGACGGACGCCTCCAACTCGACGACGGACGAACGATCTGCCTCGACGACGTCTCCGTCCTCCGACCCGGTCAGAGTTTCGCCTTCATCATGGACACACGACCATGTGAAAACGCCATCAAACTCGCCCGTCACGTCGACATCCTGCTGTGTGAAGCCACTTTCCTCGAAAACGAGGCCCATCAGGCACACGAGTATTACCACATGACCGCACGTCAGGCCGCAATCCTCGCCCGCGAGGCAGGCGCAAAAAAACTCATCCTCTCGCACTTCTCACAGCGATACCTCACCCTCACAGAACACCTCGCCCAGGCCAGAGAGGTCTTTCCAAACACCTATGTGGCACGCGATCTCGACCACTTCGACTTTCCAAAACGCATAAGAAGCGTTTAGACAGAATAATATTTCATAATAATATAAATTTTATACATAAAATACAAAACACACTCCCACATTTACCCAACCTCCCCCATCGCTTTTTCCAAAAATCCAAAGCCCCTGTTTTACAAATTTTAAAAAAAATATTTGACAACATTCAAACATGCGCGCATAATTTCGCCCGTTCGTTGAGATACGAACACGTTGACAGTCGAAAGACAAATGACGACAAAAGACAATTGTTGCGGGATGGAGCAGTCCGGTAGCTCGTCGGGCTCATAACCCGAAGGTCATAGGTTCGAATCCTGTTCCCGCTACTCTCTTTTGACAGTCCAATTCGCTTTGTTGCGGGATGGAGCAGTCCGGTAGCTCGTCGGGCTCATAACCCGAAGGTCAT
>CAMCLY010000141.1 GCA_945875805.1 uncultured Myxococcales bacterium
AAAAAAATACAACCCCCTCCTTTTGGTTTTTCTTCCCGCCCCCCCCCCCCCCGGCGGGGGCCCTTAAACAAAATTCGGGGGGGGGGGGGGGGCAACTTGGCCCCCCCACAGAAAAAATTATGCGCGCATGCGTTCCTTATAGGCTTCGTGTTCCTGTTCGGCGGCCCAGTGCATGGACTGGGTGCGGAGCTGGAATTCGACGCGTCGGTCGTCGATGCGGGCGACGACGTGAACGCTTTGGTAACCGGAGGGTTTGGGGTTGGTGATGTAATTTTTGAGGGTGCCTGGAACGATGTCGTAATGGTTGCACAATTCGCTGAGGCATCGGTAGACGTCGAGTTCGTTCTGGACGACGATTCTCATGCCGTAGAGGTCGTTGAGCTGTTCGACGGATTTATGTTGTCGTCTGGCTTTTTCGGCGGCGCTTTGGGGGGATTTGACGCGGTGGTAGACGGCGGCGTTTCGGATGCCGCAGCGTTTGAACCATTGGGCGACGTTTTCGGCCTTCGTGTTGAGCCATCTGGCGTCGGCGCTGTGCCGGGCTTCAAAGAGGCGTGGGGCCGTGGGGCTGGTGAGATTTTGGCCGGTGAGGGCACGGCGAGAGGATGTGGTGTCAAAGACGTCCGCGTAGAGGAGGGCGAACGCCATGAGGAGGAAAGATACAATGATGAAGCCGCGTTCGTAGAGATTTCGTGCAAAAGTGGCGATTTGCTGGGCTGAGAGGTGATCTTTCATGGCCATCTGCGAAACTTGGCGGCGTCATTGCCGCATGTGCCAGTGTAAACCGGGCGTTGTCTAAAAATATTTCTCTAAAGAAAGATACCGGCGTGTATGCCGACGTCGATGCCGTAGAAATAGGTGCGGCAGTGCAGATGGCAAGGCGGATGGATGAAAATGGGGGAGGGGTGTGGCGTCGGCGTGTTTGATTGAATCTTGGGGTATCATACAAGATGGAAGGGCGCGCGTATTGAGGGCAGTGCCCGAGATAGCGCGCCGCGAATGCGTATCGCAGATAGCATTCGCCCATGCGAAAAAAGGCGATGGAATGAAGACGGGGGAAGAAAAAAGGCGATGGAATGAAGACGGGGAAATATGGGGGATAATGTCTTACAAAGAAACAAAAAGATGAAAACGGAAAGAAATGTAGGTGAATGAAAACGAAGACATTATCGATAAAATCGAGTGAATAAATTGGGAAATAATTACAGATACGGGCAAAGTAAAAAGTGTGGTATGGCGATTTTCCCAAATTTTCTGAAATTTCCCTTAACCAAGGAGAAGATATGCGAAAGGGATGGTATTTTTGGATGGGTCTTGTGCTGGCGGGATGTGCGTCAGATTCGGGATCTGGAGGCGACAATTTCAAGGAATGTCGCGATGGTGCGGATGGGGAGACCTACCTGTGTCCATTGGATTCGCTATGCCATGGCGGGGAGTGCGTCAGGCAGGATGATGAGAACTGTGGGGCGGTGGGGTATGCGTGTGTGAATGGCAACACGTGTGTCAATGGGGTGTGTTCGTGTGCGACGGCGCCGGAAACGGAGCAGGGGAAGTTGTGCACGTTGCTTTGCAGTGCCGATGGTTGTGTGGATTTCAAGAGCAATCCGGCGCACTGTGGGGTTGCGGATGTGGCGTGTGACGTGTCGAAGGGGGAGAAGTGTGTGGAGGGGGTTTGCACAGGGGACTGTCCGTCGAACATGCAGGATTGCGGTTCGGTGTGTGCGGATGTTCTCAACGACGTCAGGCATTGCGGGGAGTGCGGGACGGTGTGTCCTGGTACGGGGGAACACCACGTCAGCCGTGGGTATTGCCAGGGGGGAGAATGCCGGGTGGTATGCGAAGCCGGCTATATTGATGAAGATGACGATGTGATGACGGGATGCGAGACGAAGGTCGAGTATACGTGTGGCAACGGCATTGTGGAAATTGGCGAAAAGTGTGACGGGGCTCGTTTGAACGACCAGACGTGTGCGACGGTGGTTGGCGAAGGGTCTCGCGGGACGCTGTACTGTCGTCCGGACTGTCTGGGGTATGATGCGAGCGATTGCACGGCGGCGACGTCGTGTGGCAATGGCGTCATTGATGGGACGGATGTGTGTGACGGGGCTCAGGTTGGGGGGGCGACGTGCGCGTCGATAGTGGGGGAAGGTTCGGTGGGGCATCTTGGGTGTCTTGCGAACTGTTCTGGCTTTGACACCTCGGAGTGCAGTGCCCCGACGCTTTGTGGCAACGGCGTTCTCGATGCCGGTGAATCGTGTGACGGGGGGCTTTTTGGGACGAACAGCACGTGTGCGTCGGCTGTCGGCCCGGGTTCGGTGGGGACGCTTGGGTGTACGTCTTGGTGCACGGTGGACACCTCCGGGTGCAGTGCGCCGTCTCAGTGTGGCAATGGCCGTGTGGAAGATGGTGAGGTGTGCGACGGGACGAATTTCAACGGTGCGACGTGTGAATCGCTGGTAGGCAAGGGATCGGTGGGGGCGTTGAAGTGCAACGCTTGCACCGCAATTTTGACGACCTCGTGCAGCATGGCGTCGACGTGTGGCAACGGCACGAAGGACGGTCAGGATGTCTGTGATGGTGGCGATCTTGGGGGGGCGACGTGCGAGTCCGTGGTGGGTCCTGGATCGACGGGGACGTTGAGGTGTCGGGAAAACTGCGGCGGATTTGACGTTTCCGGATGCACGGCTGCGTCGACGTGTGGCAACGGCGTCGTCGAGGTGGGCGAGGTATGTGACGGGATTCGTCTCAACGATCGGACGTGTGAAACGGAAGTCGGTGCGGGTTCGACCGGAACGCTCAAATGCAACCAGACGTGTACGGGATTTGTCACCTCTCAGTGCACGGCGTCGACGACGTGCGGCAATGGAGTGTTGGAAATCGGTGAACTTTGTGATTCCAGCAATATTCAGGGCAAAACGTGTGAGATGCTTGTGGGGCCTGGATCGACGGGCACGGTTCTTTGTGGTGAAGGATGCACTTCGTGGAATCTGTCGGGGTGTTCGTCGGCGACGCAGTGTGGCAACGGCAGCCTTGATGCGGGGGAAAAGTGCGACGGTGAGCTTCTGGCGGGAGCCACGTGTGCTTCGGTTCTTGGCGACGGTGCCACCGGTACGCTCAAGTGCGACAGCGGTTGCAAAAATTTCGACGTTTCAGGATGCACCAAGCCGACGAGTTGCGGCGACAAGGTGATCAGCGGTTCTGAGGTATGCGACAGCGAAACGCTTGGCGGGCATACATGCTCCAGTGTCGTTGGCTATGGTTCCAAGGGCATTCTTGCATGTAACGAAACGTGTTCTGGGTTTGACACGTCCAAATGTTCTGCCGAGGTGACGTGTGGCAATGGCCGGCTTGAGTCGTTTGAGAAATGCGACGGTGCACTGATCAACGGTGCGACGTGTTCGTCTCTTGTGGGGTATGGCTCCACGGGAACGCCTGTGTGCAACAGCACGTGTACGGGGTTTGAGACGACGCTGGACGGCAAAATTCAGGGTTGCACGGATGCGATTTTATGTGGCAACGGCAAACTCGACGAAGGCGAGGTTTGTGACGGGGCATTGCTCAACGGCCGCACCTGTGAAACGCAGGTTGGGTATGGTTCGACGGGTTTGCCCGGGTGCAACAGCACGTGTACGGGCTACACCAACGGCACGTGTACGGCGGCCCAGAAATGCGGCAACGGCAAACTCGATTCAGGAGAAATATGCGACGGATCCTTCCTCAACGGCAAGACGTGCGCCGACGTGGTGGGCGTGGGATCGACGGGGACGCTTTTGTGTGATGCGTCGTGCAATTTCAACACGACGCACTGTTCTGCGTCTCGTGGTTGTGGCAACGGCACGCTTGAAGACGGCGAGCCGTGTGACGGGACCACGTTTGTCAATGACATTAAGACGTGCAACAAGTATGCGCCTTCGCTTTACTCGTCTGGAAAGCTGTCGTGTACGGCCGAATGCCGAGTGGACACGTCCGCCTGCACGGCGTACTGCGGGAATGGTTCGGTCAATGTGAGCATTAACGGGGTGGATATCAACGAGGCTTGTGATCACGGCGAGTCGGGTGACAAGTTCCCGTCGTCTGCGAATAGTTGCGCAAAGGTCGTGGGCACAGGCTCCACTGGCACGTTGTCGTGTTCCGAAGACTGCAAGACCATCATCACCACGCAGTGCACGCCGGCCGTGGTCTGTGGCGACGGCGTCGTGGGTGGCAGTGAAGCGTGCGACGGTTCAGCCTTCGCCTCGGGTAAGACGGATTGTTCGGCATACAGTTCCGAATACAAGTCTGGCACCAGCGTGTCGTGTCTGAGCAACTGCACGGTGGATACTTCGGCCTGCGTTCGCAAGGATTATTGCGGTGATGGCGTCATCAATGGTGAAGAGGAGTGTGACGGGGCGAACTTCCTGCTTGGCGGGACGCTGTGTTCGCAATGGGATGCCAAATACGGGGCAGGCAATGTTTCCTGTGGTAGTGACTGCAAGGTCAAATATGACGCCTGTGTCCTGGTCAGCGACATGAAGAAATGCGGTAACGGCGTACTCGACGAAACGGAGCTGTGCGACGGGACGAAATTCTTTGGAGATATTACGTCGTGCGCGGTCTACTCGGCGGGTTATGTCAGTGGCACGCTGAAGTGTACCCCGGAATGCGCCATCGACGAGAGTGGCTGTGTGGCTCCCGCGCTCCCCGTCTGTGGGGATGGCAACATCGACGACGGTGAGGTCTGTGACGGCAAGAAGCTGCCGTTTGACTATACCGCGTGCAACAAGTACGACGTCATGCTTTATGAGAAGGGCACGGTCAAGTGCAGTGCCGATTGTAAGAGCATTGATGTCAGTGGGTGTGTGCTCAACTGTGGCAATGGATCTGTCAACACGACCAAGGGGGAGGTTTGCGATCACAGCGAGTCCGGCGACAAGTTTTCTTCTTCCGCCAATACATGTGCCAAAGTGGTTGGCACGGGTTCTACCGGTACGCTGGCTTGTTCTGAGGATTGTCGGACGATCATCACCACGGGATGTAGCGAACCCGTGACATGTGGCAATGGGGTCGTCGATGGCGATGAAGATTGCGACGGAACAAAATTCCTGATGGACGAGACCACATGCAAGGGGTGGAGTGCTCTTTATGAGTCCGGGACGGTGACGTGCAATCCGGACTGTACCGTCAATTTCAGCCAGTGCAAGGCGGCCTCGGTTGCCGTATGTGGTGACGGGATTGTCAATCAGGTTTCCGAGGATTGCGATGGGGCTTCCATTGCGACTGGGCTGTCCATGAACTGCGAAAACTGGTCGGACGAGTATACCGGGACGGCCAAGTGTGGTGCTGATTGCAAGGTCGACCTAAGCAGTTGTGTGCTGAAACCTGTGTCATTGTGCGGCAATGGAAAAGTTGACGAGACGGAAGAGTGCGACGGAACATCTTTTAAGGATGACGAAAACCAGTGTTCGGACTGGGGGGCTTTTGCGTCGGGTACGCTCAAATGTAACGCGTCGTGCAAAGTCGATACTTCGTTGTGCAAATCGAACACATGCGGTGATGGTGTGGTTGGCGGTAGCGAGGAATGCGACGGTTCGGCGTTCCTTTTGGGCGTCAAGACATGCGCCGATTACAGCTCGGTCTATTCATCCGGAAACCTCAAGTGCACATCCGGCTGCACCGTCGATACTTCGTCGTGCGTCAAAAAATGTGGCAACGGCATCGTGGATTCCGATGAATTCTGCGATCCCGGCCTAGATGGCAAGACGCCTGTGTTTGATGCCGAGGCGTCCGTCTGTGACATTTGGATTACCGGCACCACCGGCACTCTTGCCTGCACGTCGACGTGCGAAGTTGACACCAGCGCGTGCAAGGCCAAACCCACGGCGTACTGCGGTGATGGCGTCGTCAATACGGCCGCCGAAGAGTGTGACGGTTCTGCCTTCATGCTCGATATCAAAAACTGTGCAGAGTACAACAAAGTGTATACGTCCGGCACGTTGACCTGCAATCCGGATTGTACCGTCAATGTCAGCGCCTGCGTAGCCCCCAAATGTGGCGACGGCATCCTTGATGAGTCCGAATACTGCGACGGATCAAACTTCGTGCTCGGCATCAAGACCTGTGCGGAATACAGCCCGAGTTACAGCAGCGGCGTCCTCAAGTGCGACTCCAAATGCAACATCGATACTTCAGGATGCACCTTTGCTTCGATGAATACATGCGGAAACGGCAAGTTGGAGGAAGACGAGCTTTGTGATGGTGCCCTGTTTGTCGATGGGGCCAGCAAATGCACGGATTGGGGGGACTTCGCTTCGGGTAATGTCACATGTACCTCGACATGTGATATCTCGACCGCGGAATGCATCAAATCCGTCACGGCCAAATGTGGTGATGGCGTCATCAATACGGCCGCCGAAGAATGTGATGGTTCAGCATTCCTTTTTGATGTGACTGCCTGCAAGGACTACAGCTCCGCATACGCATCCGGCAACCTCAAGTGTAACGCCAACTGCACCGTCAATACGTCGTCGTGCGTCGCCGCTTCCTCGTCCACATGTGGCAATGGCATCCTCGAATACGATGAGGCATGCGACGGTTCCCTGTTCATGCTCGATGTCGATACATGCGCAGAATACAACTCCAGTTACAAGTCCGGAGCGCTGACGTGCAATTCTAACTGCACCGTCAACACGTCCGCCTGTGTCGGTGTGTGTACGGGGTATGAAACGCGTTGTGTCGGTAATGTGCTCCAGATGTGCGACAACGGCAAAGGGTGGGAAGAAATGGAGATTTGTAGCGGTACAAAGCCCGTTTGCACAGCCGATGGCGAGGACGGTGAATGCGTCAAAGCCGCCGTGGATCCCGTCGATCTTCAGTGGTGTACGTTCCACTGGCTTGAGACAAGCGCCAACAACATCGGTTACGGTCGCATTCTTCTCCCTGGAACCAAAACCACTGAGGACGTGCTCGCGTACATGGCTTGTACAAATGACCTCTCCAAGCCTGTTTCTTCATGGCAGACCGTGGATGCCGTTCTCAATCCCTCCTGCAGCAGTTGCGGGGCCAATAAGGAATTTATGACCGAAAAGGCCTACGCTGGCGCAAGCGGAACCAATTACTGCACTTTCATCTTCGATTTCCTCGAAGAAGGGATGTTTGCATGCCGCCCCCAGCAGGAAGGTGCCTCTGCTCCAATCCTCATTACGGTGGGCTCGACGACCCTTACGGCAGACTTGACGCGTCAATTTACCAACGCTTCCAGCGTATGCACCGAGGGCGATCTCCGTTGCAACGGTAGCAACCTTGAACTGTGTGATTCCGGGGCTTGGATCGTGTACGAAACCTGCGAGGTTTCTCAGTCCTGTAGTGTGGCCGAGGAAGGCTGTGTATCCGCCGGATACGATCACACTGTGACCATGACAAATTGGTACACAAGCGATCAGACGTCCTACACTTCAAACAAAACCCAGACCTTTTCCGACGGCACATCCGTCAAGATTACCGGCGCATTTTACGTGTCAGTTCACGTGATCGACGGCGTCACGGCCATTCTCCGACCCTCAAAATCGACCACAGGCGTCGATATCACGGGACTGAGCATGGGCGTAGGCTCGCTGTCATTCAATTATGCCATGTGGAGCTCCAGCGATGCGTCCGTTACCTTCGAAATCAAGGCCGGAGGAACGACCGTCGATACCCTCACCGTCGCCAAAGGCACCACATCAGTGCAGACGTACACCAAGGCCATCAACGCCTCTGTGAGCAGCGTCTCCATCGTCACGTCGGGGTCCTCCGATGGTCGTCTCCTCGTGGACAACATTCGATTCACGTCCAAATAATGTGGCTTAGTGGGCGCGGGCTATCCGCCTTTGGCGGATACGCCCTGCGCGCGGCGCTATCTGCCAAAGGCAGATACGCGCCGCTTTTTTTTGTGTGGAGACCAGTCCCCCATGTTTTTCGTTTTTTTTGTGGGGGGACCAGTCCCCTTTTTTGTGGGGGGACCAGTCCCCCATGTTGTTCGTGTTTTGTTGTGGGGGGCCCAGTCCCCCCACGCCCCCCGAAATGGGAACAAGGGCAAAGGGTGCGCCCAGTTACCAGTTC
>CAMCLY010000142.1 GCA_945875805.1 uncultured Myxococcales bacterium
GCGAAGAGGCCGAACGCCAAGCGCGCGAAGAGGCCGAACGCCAAGCGCGCGAAGAGGCCGAACGCCAAGCGCGCGAAGAAGCGGAGCGCCAAGCGCGCGAAGACCGGGATATCATTAAATTGCTCACCACATGCCGGCATTATATGGATGATGGCGACATGCAGGAAGCATACGAAGTCATACAGAGAGCGCTAAAAAGGTATCCCAGAAATTTGCGCCTCGAAGCATTTGCGTGGAATTATCTGCGTTAGTCGGATGGAACTCAAGTGTCGATAAAAACACATCCCTACGTCTGCCATGCCGGAAAATACGTTGCCGTGTGGATGGCATGGATGTGGATAAGTGTATGTGTCTTGTGGGGGTGGGCATTTCCGGCGTACGCGGCGGATGATCCTCACATTGCTTGGGAAGAACTCGAAAGCACGCACTTCGTCATTCATTATCCGGTGACGCGCGCGCCCCTGGCAAGGCGCGCGCTGGCCATTGCTGAAGAAACGTATCGTAGGCTTCAGCCTTTTCTGCATTGGAAACCGGAAGAAAAGACGCACATCCGTGTGACCGACAATTTCGACGAGGCCAATGGATGGGCTCGCGTGATACCGTGCAATGAAATTCAAATCTATGCCTATCCTCCGGAACCCGATTCGGAACTCTGGGGCTATGAGGATTGGCTACGCCAGCTCATCGTACACGAACTGACCCATATCCTGCACAACGACACGTCCAATTCGTCCCTGCATAAAGTCCTCAACGCGATTTTTGGCAAGTTTGCACGCAGCAATGCAACAGCGCCTCGTTGGTATACCGAAGGTCTGGCCATATATTTTGAAACGCGCCTGAGCAACACGGGACGATTGCGGAATGCCGTGTATCGCGTGATGATGCGTCAGGCTGCGCTCGAACGACGTATTCCTTCGTTGGGCGAATTGTCGAGCGGCGTCATTCGATGGCCTGCCGGGACTGCCGAGTATCTGTTTGGCGCCTTTTTTATTCAGTACATCGCCCAAACCTATGGTGAAGAATCGCTGAGTGTCTGGAATCACCGATATGGCGACACCTGGATTCCGTATGCTCTCAACCGTACGGCCAAAAATGTATGGGGAAAGACATTTGACGAGCTTTATGACGACTGGAAAAATGTCGAAACCGCCAGATCCCTGGCCGATACGGTTGCGCTTCGCGTCCATTCGATGACCAGAAGCACACTTTTGACGTCTCCGTTCAGGCATGCCCAGCCGCAGACCGTTCCCCGGAAAAATGCCATTTCTTATGTGCACAACGACGGAATGCGGAAAAAACAAATCGTCGTTTTGCCGTTGAACGGCATGGCTCCCGACGACCATTCCCTCACGTCAAGAAAGCCCCAGGGAGAACGGCAGGCCATTGTCGAATGCTGGGGAACGTGCGAACACCATTGGACGCCGGATGGCAAAACCCTCTATTTTGCCCATCTTCAGTATGAAGACGGATACCGCACCCGGACGCGTCTGTTTCGCCATGACATCGAGAGTCGGCGCACCACACCAGTTGAGAGCGTCCGGCGTCTTCGCACATTTGCGCTCGATGGCGACGATCTGTATTGGGTCGAACAGAACGGGGACATCTCCGAGGTGTATCGTTTCGATACCCACGGCGAGCCGGAACTTCTCATTCGCAGCGCACCGTTTGAACAGTTTGACGACATTGCCGTACATGAGGGCATCATGGTGGCCGCTGTCTTTGATCCCGACCGACATCGCACGGATTTGCGCCAAATCGGGCGTTGTGCCGATCTTCTGCCGGACGGGGTATCCTCCATATCGGAGGGATCCGCGTCATGGTGTCAAAAGCAGCTGACGGATTCGCGTGCCACCGAGTCGGGCGTTTCCTTCGGGCCTGACGGCCTCATCTACTACGCCAGCGATGCCTCCGGGGAACTCAATCTATGGCGCCTGAGTGACGACGGCAGCGCCGTCCGCATGACGCATCTCGATCACGGAATGCAGTTTCCCGTCATCGCCGACAACGGCGATGTGTTCTATATGCGTTACACTTCGTCAGGCACTGCGATAGCGCGCATTGCACGCGAGCATCTCATCCCATTGGACGACACGTTGCGGCGTGCCCCCGCAGATTCTCAGAAAGAAGAAGTCGATTTTTCCGGACTCGATGCGCGCCTTGCCATCCCGTCAGAACCTGCGCGTTCCTATCGGCCGTGGCGTTGGCTTTGGCCGAAAACCTGGCGTCCCGTCCAGACCTTCGCCGACGACGCACTTACGTTGGGCATCTCCTTTGGCGCAGACGAATTTTCATCCCATCATGCCTATACCTTCAAGCTCGAATACAATACCAAGCTCGACGCCGTCGATTACGAGATCCAGTACGACTGGACCGGGGCCCTCTGGAACCTCTCTCTTTCATCAGGACTTGTTCAGCACCGCGCGCGTTACTCGCCCGTCATAGACGTGACTCGCGTGTTCGATTATCAGACGTTTTACGGTTCGGCCGGCACCTCGCGCGTCTGGAATGGCCGCCTCTGGACCCAGTCCCTGAACCTCACCTATCTCGTCGAATACAGCGAATCCCGTGATTCCATTTCATGGCCTAAGCGCGATCCCCTCGATTATCCCTCGCTTCCCAGCCTTGGCTGGACCAATGCCATCGTCCTTGGCTGGGCGTGGTCCTGCATGCATTCCTATGAACGCGCGATGCCCGATACCGAAGGATACCGCGTGCGTGCAAACCTGCGTTTTGAAGCCCCATGGCTCGGCGCCCACGCCTATTCGTTCATTGCAAGCGCCTCGTTTCGCGGAGCCTGGGCCTTGCCTTCCGAACTTCCCCAGACCCTTCGGATTGACGTCTCTGCCGGTACAACCCAGTCCCAGGACGCCGCGCGTCAGCCCTTTTCCCTATCCACCCAGAGCGGTGTCAGCATCGCCGGAGGTGATACGATGATGCACGCCTACGCGGCAGGATCCCTGTACGGAAAGCATTATCTGTATTCGCGCCTCACATGGTCCGCCATTCTCCTGGAGCCCGAAATCGCGCTATCCACGCTCCCCGTCGGCATCTCACGCCTTGGCATCGAGCTCTTTGCCGAATGGGCCTCTCCCTGGTCCGACGCGTTCTCATGGCTGGATTCCAAAGCGGCCATCGGTACGCGGATACTGATTGACTATGCGCTCGGATACCGAGAAAACTTCAGATTTTCCATCGCCTATGCCTGGGGGATGTCCCGCGGTGGCGGGCAAGCCGTCCTTTTTTCCTATGATTTCTGACGAGTCCATGCGGGGGGGGCGCCGCTATGGCAGAGCCATACGCGCGCCCGCGCGGCTATTTCGCAGGCTCAATACGCCGCGCCCGTTTATTGCGCTTGACCTCGCCCCGGATTGCGGCGAAAATACCCCGGGTCTGATGGCGACGGTGACTGGGGACTAAAAGCCCCACCCCTGGACGGATCGGATCTCCGGCAAAAAGCCCCCAAAAGCATCGCATCCTCCCACATTCCGTCTGATATTGGCGCTTTTCGAGTCTTTTGGGCCGGTTGTTCAGGCCATGAAAGCAAGGCGTTTTGAAGACAATTCTCTTTGCTGTGATGGAATGAAGTTTGCACTTAATCCATGAGGTTTTTTCTTTGCTTTTTCAGTTTCCAACAGGAGGAGATACCATGGGAACATCATATGAGTCCGATCCCTTAGTGAGTTTTTCATTTCAGGTGAGCTTTGGCAACGAATGTCTTGCCCGTTGCAGCAGTGTCGATGGTCTTTCCAAAGAAGTGGAAATGATCGAATATCGCGACGCCTCGGCTCCGAATCTCCCGCACTTCCGACAGGGACGCCGCAAAGCGCCTCGTATCACCATCAAGAAAGCCTATCTTTATGGTGGACTGGGTAAGAACGAACTGTTCAACTGGATCGCCGAGGCAGACAAGGGCACCGTCACCCCTAAGGATGTCAGCATCACCGTTGGGAGCTATGGCAACGTCACTCCGGACAAATACGAATCCGGTGCACAGCGCAATTTTGCCAATCAGAATGCCTGGGTACTGCGCAACTGCACACCGACCAAATGGAGCATCGGTGCCCTTGATGGCAACAGCAACAGCCTGATCCTCGAATCCCTCGAATTGGTCGCCGAGGAAATCAGCGTCGGCAAATAAATCATTCGTCGACACAACTTTTCATCACGAAGTCCCCTTGGCGTTTCCAAGGGGACTTTTTTTGTGTGTGCCGGGGATACCGGCGCGGCGGAAGCTGACATGAGAAAGGGCAAAGGGCGTTGTCGCCCCTTGCCAAAGATTACAGATGACGCAGTTTCTTTTGCCATTTGTAAAGCCAGTTGAGCGCCTGGATGGGGGGGGTGGTGTCCAGAGGCATGCTGCTCAGTTCGCGGGCCAGATCCTCAAACGGTGTGTGTGCTTTTGGCGTTTCAGCGGACTCGCCAAAGAGGGAGCGTTGTGGCGCGCGAGTGGGCGGTGGGGCGGGCGTATCCAAGGTATGTTTTGCGGGAGAGGTGAGTTCGCGGTGGGCATTTTGCTCCAGGGTGTCGAGAATCTGGCCTGCGCGCTCGATGACTTCGTCCGGGATTCCGGCCAGACGGGCCACCTGAATGCCGTAACTTCGGTTGGCGGCGCCGTCGATGAGTTTGCGCAGAAAAATGATTTCTCCTTTGTGCTCCTTGACGGCGATGGAGGCATTTTTGACGCCGTCGAGGACGTTCGCGAGTTCGGTGAGCTCGTGGTAGTGGGTGGCAAAGAGCGCGCGCGCGCCGATATGGGTGTGGAGATATTCGGCGATGGCCCATGCGAGGGAGAGGCCGTCGTAAGTGGAGGTGCCTCGGCCGATTTCGTCCAAAATGACGAGGCTTTTGGAGGTCGCGTGTGTCAGGATGTTGGCGGTTTCTGTCATTTCGACCATGAACGTCGACTGTCCCAGAGCCAGATTGTCGCTGGCTCCCACGCGAGAGAAGATGCGGTCGACGATGCCGATATGTGCGTGTTCGGCGGGCACAAAAGACCCCATCTGAGCCATGAGGGTGATGATGGCCGCCTGCCGTATGATCGTCGATTTTCCGGCCATGTTTGGGCCTGTGATGATGACGAGTTGTCCGTGGTCCTGGAGTGAGATGTCATTGGGGACAAAACGTTCTCCCTTGGCCAGGCATCGTTCGACGACGGGATGGCGTGCGGCACGCAAATCAAAGGCGTTGGAGGTGTCGACCACGGGGCGTGTGTATTGACGGTGGTGCGCGGTATGGGCGAGGCTTGCAATGACGTCGAGGTGGGCGAGGATATGGGCATTTTGAAGGATGGCGGTCAGCTGCATGGCCGTGGAGCGTCTGAGTTCTGAAAAGAGTTCGAGTTCCCGGTCACCGCGTTTTGTTTCTGCATTGAGCAGTTCTTCTTCGTATTCCTTGAGCTGTGGGGTGTAGAAACGCTCACAGTTTGTCAGGGTCTGAGAACGCACATAGTCGTCTGGGACGAGGGAGAGGTTGGCCTTGGTGACTTCGATGAAGTAACCGAAGACGCGTTGGTATTTGACTTTGAGAGAGGAAATGCCCGTGCGCTGGCGCTGTTGGGATTCGTAGTCCAGGAGCCACTGTTGGCCGTGTTGCGCCACTTCCCGGAAGTGGTCGAGCTGTTTGTCGAATCCTGGTTTGAAGAAATTGGTGTCGTTGAGGTTGGACGGGGCGTCGGGCTGAAGGGCATCTTCGAGGGTTTGTGCGAGGGTTTCGAGGGGGAGCAAACGTTCGGAAGCGCGTTTGAACCATGCGGAGGCGCATTGGCGACATCGCGAGATGATTTGTGGCAGGATTTGCAGAGTTTTTTTGAGGAGCACGAGTTCGCGCGGCATGACGCGTCCGGAGGCAATTTTGGCGCAGATGCGTTCGAGATCGCTGGTCTGACGCAGGCAATCGCGGATGGCGTCCCGGCACTCGAAATGGTCGTAGAGATCTTCGACGGCATCGAGCCGAGCCCGGATTTGAGATTCTTCCTTGAGGGGATAGGCTAGCCAGTTTTGCAGAAGCCTTGAGCCTGGGCTGGTGATGGTTTCGTCGAGTTCTCCCAGGAGGGAGCCGGCTTTCTGGTTGCCGCGCAGGGTGGCGTAAATCTCGAGGTTCTGAAACGTCGCCGCATCGATTTGCATGAAGGATTCGGCGCGATAGGGGTAGATTTGTTCGATGTTGGCGGTCAGTGGATAGTGGAGATCGCGCAGGTACATCAGGAGTCCGCAGAAGGCGTCTCGCACGAGGGCGGTGGCGTCAAATTCTGCGCGATCGATATCCTCGACAAAGGTGAGGAATCGTTCCCTGGACATGATGAGGATCGACGAATCCTCGTCTTCGTTCATCCAGTGCTGGATGAGGGCTTCTTGAGAGAAGGCATCGCGGGAGCGGTATGAAATGGGGATGGAGCACAGGACTTTGTCGCTGTCCGCTTCGAGGGCATGGTGGTGCGATATGATTTCGCGCACGTTCATGCGCATGAGTTCGGACTGAAGGGCGCTGAGGGAGCTGAGCTCCGTCATGGTGCAGTATCCTGTGGAGAGATCGATGGAGGCGATGGCGCATATTGGGGATGCGGAGTCGCGTTTTTTGGCATGTCCGGTGTTGGCGTTCCAGACGATGGCGGTGAGGAAACGCGCATTTTTGTCGAATCCCGGCCGGTCGTCACAAAGGGTGCCCGGGGTGACGATTTGGGTAATGCCGCGTTTGACGATGCCGACGGCGGTGGCGGGATCTTCGAGCTGATCGCAGATGGCGACGCGGAACCCCTGTTCGACGAGCTGAAACAGGTATTCGTTGATCGATCGGAATGGAACGCCGGCCATGGGAAGGTCGTTTCCGTCCTCGGTTTTGGAACGGCTTGTCAGGGTGAGATCGAGGGCGCGGCTGATGGTGCGTGCATCTTCAAAGAACGTTTCGTAGAAGTCGCCCATCCGGAAGAGGAGAAGCGCCGTGGGATTTTGTTTTTTGGCGTCGAGGTACTGCTCGATCATGGGGGTGAGTTTTGTCTTGAATCCCTGATAGATGACGAGTCCGGGCTGTACCCATGTGAGGCCTTCGATGTTTTCTCCAAACTGCATAGGTCCTCTCTATCTTTGTGCTCTCAGGGTCATGGCGTCATAGAGGGTGACGATGAGATTTTGTGCGGTGTGTAGGTCGTCGTTGATGATGGTGAAATCGAAGAGATCGGTTTGTGCGAGTTCGGAACGGGCGGTATTGAGACGACGCTCGATGACGTCTGGGGCGTCGGTGGCGCGGGCTCGCAGGCGTTGTTCGAGGATTTCCATGGATGGCGGGGCGATGAGGAGACACCATGCACCGGGGTAGGTGGTTTTGAGCTGGCGAGCGCCTTGGACGTCGATGTCGAAGACGACATCGAGCCCGGCCTCGACGTTATTGCGGATCATGCGGTGAGGGGTGCCATAATAGTTTCCAAAGACCGACGCGTATTCGGCGAACTCGCCGGCGTCGATTTTGGCTTTGAACGTGTCGACGTCGACGAAATCGTATTCGACGCCATTTTTTTCGCGACCGCGAGGGGCACGCGTGGTGGTGGAGCGTGAGAATACGCACGAGGCGCGCTGGGACAGGAGGTGGAACAGGAGGGTGGATTTTCCGGTCCCGGAGGGGCCAACGACGATGAGCATGTGGGCGGCGATGCGTGTAAAGTCTTGATTTTCCATGATATTTTAAGTCCTTATAAAAAAAAGGCATGTAGATACACGGGGGCCTTTTAGGGGGATTTGTGGGGAATTGCAAAGCGATAATCGTGGAGGACGGGGATGATGGGCGGCGGCGTATGGGACATAGCCGCCGCGGGGCGAGCGTATCTGCCGACGGGCAGATAGCTCGACCGTTGGGCCGGCGCATGGCCGGAGGCCAAAGCCGGACGCCCCAGGCGCATGGCCGGAGGCCAAAGCCGGGGAACGGGAAAACGGAAGAGGCCGGCGCATGGCCGGAGGCCAAAGCCGGACGCCCCAGGCGCATGGCCGGAGGC
>CAMCLY010000143.1 GCA_945875805.1 uncultured Myxococcales bacterium
ACGATCGAGCGATTTGTGGAGGACACGGGGACGGAATTTTATGCGTCTCCGTGTGGTGGCGAGTGTTTCTGGTTGGTGGAGATATTGTGGGGGGGGCGTCGCGGGAGGGCGTGCATGGCGCCGGATGGCGGGATCGTCGTGGGGCGTACGGAGGGGGATTTCACGTTTCCCGAAGACGAAAAAATGAGTCCCCGTCACTTTACGATTCGCTGGACACAGCGGGGTGGCATTCTGATCGACAAGTCTGCCAATGGGACGTTTGTGCAGATTCACGAGGAGACCTCTGTGGCGCGGCAGTCGTTGTTTTTTGTGGGTGAGAGATTGTTTGAAGTGGTTTGAGCGTTTGGGTGTGGGGGGGGCGTTTCCCCTGCATCTTGTGCGTCGGTGAGGTGTTGACTGTGTGTTCGGGCTTCGGCTGGTGGCCTCACCACTGTCCCTTCCTTTGGGGGATGGGAAAATTGAATGAGGTTTTGTGATGAAAAGCGTTTTAAGCGTGTTAGTTGGATTTGCGGTGATGTCGATGGCTGGGTGTGGCCTTTTGGACGACGAATGCGCGTCGGATGCTGGGGAAATTCGCGTGGCCTCGGCGGACGGGGATTTTTACATCGATAAATACGAGGCGTCTCGTGCGAATGCGACGTCTGCGACGATGGGGACGGGGGTGACGGCCGCGTGCAATATGGCCGCGACGGTTCCGTGGGGCAACGTGACGTATGAAGACGCCAAGAATGCGTGTCTCGATGCCGGGAAGCGTCTTTGTACGCGAGAGGAATGGATGGCCGCCTGTGGTGCGAATTATCCGTATGGGAGCTCCTATCAGAAAGGGGTGTGCAACGATGGCGGGACGGAATCGAGCGTGAGTGGGGGGCATTCCGGGTGTCTCACGTCGAGTGGGATTTATGACATGAGCGGAAATTTGCGCGAATGGGTCGAGGGCGGCATTTTGATGGGCGGCGGTTATTTGTCGGGGAGTACGGAACTGACGTGCAATTCGGGCAAAACGATATCGGATCCGCTGAGTTATTCGCCGTCTCAGGCGGACGGGTTCCGTTGTTGTCGTGACGTGTCGATTTTGCCGTAATCCGCTGGATTTTGGCATGGAAAGCCGGCGTGGAGCCGGCGTTTTTTTTGGATGCGCGTCCTTATGAGAAGTGGGTCAGGATCAGCTGATGCGGCGTCGTGGCGAGAGACGTTTTTGGTCTATGCGCAGTGGCCGATTTTTTTGGTGTTTCTTCTTGGGATCGCGAGCGGATTTCCGCTTTTGCTGACGAGTTCGACGTTGGCGGCGCGGATGAGTGAAAGTGGCGTCGACATCAAGATGATCGGGCTTTTTGCGCTGGTGGGTTTGCCGTACACGTTTAAGTTTTTGGCGGCCCCGATCGTGGATGCGGTCCGTCTTCCGAGGGTACGGAGTCACCTTGGTCATCGCAAGTCGTGGTGCGTGCTGATGCAGGTTTTGCTTGCGGGATCTCTGCTTGGAATGTCGGTGTGTGATCCGTCCCGGGAGACGCTTTTGCTCGGGGTGTTTGCGCTTTGTACGTCGACGTTTTCGGCGATGCAGGACATTGTGATCGACGCGTTGCGCATCGAATTGTTGTCGAGAGACTCGCAGGGGGCTGGGGCTGCGGCGAGTGTGGCGGGATACCGCATAGGGATGTTGCTGGCAGGGGCGGGGGCGTTTGTGCTGGCGACGTATTTGCCGTGGCGCGAGGTGTATCTGGTGTCGGCGGCGGTGATGGCGGGGTTTGTGCCGGTGACGCTGATGATTCGCCGGTTGTGTCTGGATGTGCCGTCGGGGGGCGAACAGGAGGCAGGCGCGGAAAGGGGGCGTTATCGGGACTGGGTGTATCGCGCGGTGGTGGCGCCGATTGTCGATTTTATGAAGCGCCCGGCGGCGTGGGGGACGTTGCTCTTTATCGCGTTGTTCAAACTGGGGGACGCGATGGCGGGCTCGCTTTCGGTGCCCTTTTATCTCGACATGGGGTTTAGCAAGCTCGAAATTGCCGCCATTCAGAAAGTCATCGGGGTGGTGGCGGTGTTGGTGGGGACGTTTTTGGGCGGCTTTGTCGTCAAGCGCATGCCGATGATGCGGGCGCTTGCGTTTTGTGGGACGTTGCAGATCCTGTCGAATTTTGTGTTTGCGGCGCTGGCGGTGATTGGCCATGACGTGACGGCGCTGACGGTGTGCATCTGCATTGAGAATGTGTCGGGCGGGATGGGGACGGCGGCGTTTGTGGCGTTTATGGCGCAGTTGTGCAACGTGAGGTTTACGGCGACGCAGTATGCGTTACTGTCGTCGATATCGAGCGTGGGGAGGACGCTGATTTCGTCGTCGGCGGGGGTGTTGGCGGACGGCCTTGGCTGGGGGGGATTTTTTGTGGCGACGGCGGCCTTTGGCGTACCGGGAATGGTGTTGCTGTATGTGATTTCGCGTGAACATGTGACCGATGGTGTGTTGCCGGACTCAAAAGAGGATGCGCGGAACGCGCCGGACGGCGTATGAAATAGCCGGCCGGAAAAGGGCGTATCGGCCTGTGGCCGATAGCCCGTCTGGGCAGAGGCGTATCGGCCTGTGGCCGATAGCCGCGCGCCATCCCAAAGGCGTTTTGAAAGGGGAAGGAGAGGGGAATGGATGAAATTTTTCTTGAAAATCAAACAGAAACGCGGACTGCGGTGTATGGGGGGACGTTTGATCCGCCGACGCTTGGGCACATCGATTTGATACGTCGCGCGGCGCGGACGTTCAGGCATGTGACGGTGGCGATTGGGAAAAACCCGAACAAGCGGGCGATGTTTACGACGGAGGAACGGCTTTGTTTTTTGCGGGAGTCGCTGTCGGAGTTTCCGAATGTGGGGACGGGGGCTTATGACGGTCTGCTTGTGGATTACTGCCGGTCGGTGGGGGCGCGTGTGATATTGCGCGGGCTTCGTGCGGTGGCGGATTTTGAGTATGAGTTTCAGATGGCGCTTGCGAATCGGGATTTGGCGCCGGAAATTGAGACGATTTTTTTGATAGCGGCGACGGACAAGTTATTTTTGTCGAGTTCAGTGGTCAAGGAAATCGCGGCGTGTGGGCGCGATGTGTCGGCGTATGTGCCGGAATGCGTGGCACGGGCGATGGCGCGTCGGGGGGTGTCGGGATAATTTTGGGGATCGGAGTGGACGATGGCGAAGGATTCACCGGCCTATTTGGAGGCGAGGCTTGGACTTTTGAACGACCTTTGTGCGTCGGCGGCGCGCGGGGAGTCGGGCGTGGCGGCGTATTTGGCGGCGCGGGAGGCGCTTGACGCGCGTTGGGACGGTGAGGAGCCTTTTTTGACGCTTGGGCGTGAGTTTCATCTGACGGGGTTTGAGCAGGACGTGATTTTTTTGGCGCTGGCGCCTGTGCTGGACGGGACGTTTCGGCAGAAGATTGCGTCGATACGCCGGAATTTTGCGCTGACGACGGTCGATGTGGGGCTTGCGCTGGAGCTGTTTAGCGTCGATTTTGGGTCGAGGATTGCGCATCGGCGGTCATTTTTGCCGGACGGGTCGCTTTTGTCGAACCATCTGGTGGAGTTGCGCCCGAAACTTGGGGCGGAGAGCCAGCTTCAGGAGATGGGGATAGAGCTTCCGTCGCGTGTGGTGGCGCATATTCTTGGGCAGGAAGCCGATGTCGAGATCGACGGATTCAGTCGTCTGTACTGGCCGAAATCGGGGCTTGAACGCGTGATTTTGCCGGAGAGGACGCGTGGGCAGATCATGGCGCTCATTGAGAATTACGACCGGTGCATGGCGCTGAAGCGCACGTGGGGTTTTGAGGAAATCGGCGGGGGTGGCCGGAACGTGCTGTTTTTGTTTTCGGGTCCGTCGGGGACGGGCAAAACGCTGACGGCGCAGGCGATAGCGGGGACGTTGGGGCGTCCGCTGTTGCGGGTGGATGCGCATGAATTGCAGACGCGTCGTTCTCTGGAAGACAACCTCGACATTTTGATGCGCGAGGCGCGGTTGCAACGCGCGGTTCTTCTGTTTGACGACTGTGAGCTTTTGTTTGCGAGCCGGATGCAGGGAAATCGGGATTTGCCGCTTTTGCTTGCGGCACTCGATGCGTTTGAGGGGATTGCCGTGCTGACGACGAACTTGCCGGGAGTGCTTGATCCGGCGCTCGATCGCCGCATGACGTTGCAGATCGATTTTGACGTGCTGCCGGTGAAACTGCGCGAGGCGGTGTGGCGGCTTCATCTTCCGTCGCAACTGGCGCTGGCGGAAGATGTGGATCTTGCGCTGTTGGCCGAAAAATATGAATTTTCGGGGGGGACGATTCGCAATTCGGTGTCGGTGGCGATGAACCATGCGTTGTCGGAAAACGCGACACCGGTCGTGACGATGCAGAATCTCGATGAGGCCGCGCGCACCCAGATACGCAACAAGATCCGCAAACTTGCCGACAAGACGCCGACGACACTCGGACTCGACGATCTCGTGCTCCCGCGCAAGGTCAAGGAGCAGATCCGGAGTCTGATGGCATCCGTGCGCAACCGGCGCACGATTTTTGAGGAATGGGGGTTTGGCGAAAAGATCACCAAAGGTCGCGGGATTTGCGCGTTGTTTCGCGGCGATTCGGGGACGGGCAAAACGCTGTCGGCCGAAATCATCGCCAACGAACTCGGGATGACGCTCTATCGCGTGCGGATTCCGGCGATTGTGTCCAAATATGTGGGCGAGACCGAGAAGAATTTGGAAAAATGTTTCAGAGAAGCGGCGGTGAGTGGGGCGTTGTTGCTGTTTGATGAAGCGGACTCGATTTTCTCCAAGCGCACGGAGGTCAAGGACGCCAACGATCGTTACTCCAACATGGAAGTGAACCTTTTGTTGCAGGAGGTGGAGCGTTTTGAAGGGGTGGTGATTTTGACGACGAATCTCGATGCGGCGATTGACGATGCGTTTGAACGGCGCCTCAATCACAAGATTGACTTTCCGTTTCCGGACGCGCGCGATCGCGCGCGGATATGGAAGCGGCTTTTGCCGTCGTCGGCGCCGCTTGGCCGGGATATCGATTATGAGGTGCTGGGGCGAGATTTTGAGCTTTCGGGTGGGAACATCAAAAATGCGGTGCTTCGGGCGGCCTACCGTGCGGCCGAACGCAAGGTTCTCATCGACATGGATTTGCTCGAATCTGCGGGATTGCAGGAGTACCGCGAGATGGGCAAACTCGTGCCGAATCGCCGCAATCCGTGGGACTAGTCATGGCGTCTTTGCCCACCGGTCTTGACCGGGCAATGATGTCGCTGATCCGGGGGGCGCACCAACGCCGGATGTCCTGGCCGGCGATGGTGGAACGTGCGCGCACGTGCGGGATACTGCCTTTGTTTTTGGATGTGGCTGCACGGGGAGGGGCCGAAAATTGTGGCGCCTCCCCCCGTGAACTCGCCGCGCTCGTGGCGTCTGAAAGAATCTCACAGACGGCGCGTTGCGCCTTGTGGCGTTACACATTGCGCGCTGTCCAGACCTGTCTTGACGGGATGCCGTGTATCGTCCTGAAAGGTTTGCCATGCGGCGCGCGCTTGATGGGGGATGCAGCGCGGCGTGAGTCGAATGATGTCGATGTCTGGATTGAACAGGCGCGGTGTCGCGAAGCGACGCAGGCGCTGAGTGACGCGGGGTTTCGGTGCGCGGTGGAACCGCACTGGTGGGCGACGAACCAAATGTTGCTCGTTCACCCGGTGCTTGCGCCCGTCGAAATCCATTGGTTGCCGGCACCGCCGCCGTTTGTCGCACCTTCCTTTGACGAGGCGTATGCCCGTGCCGCGTTTGACGACTCGACGGGATGCCGTGTGCCCGGCGACGCCGATTTATGGGTGTTTTTGCTCCTCCATGCGCTACAGCATTATTTTGCGCTCAAAACGACGTGCGATCTCATTGCGGCCAGCGAAGTGCTGGAAATACACGGCGTCGATCTGGATGGCGCGGCGGCGCGTTATGGGCTCGGACGGTTGAGCCGACATGTCCGTCGCGCAGCGCGCGGTTTTGACGGACACCCGGCGTGGGAAACTCGCGTCATGAAAAGCGCGCTCCGCGCGATGTTTGAGGGAGAAGCGCCTACAGGGCGACTCATTTTGGGCGAGGATTCCAAGGCGCTTGCGGCCTTGGGGGTGGCCATGCGCGTCGGCGAAATGGCGCTTCTCGACGGGTGGCGGTACCCCTTGCGCGCCGCGACCCAAGCCTTGTGGAAAGGGCCGCATCGACTGGGCGCGCTCGTCTCACGATGGCATGACCCATAGACGGTTACACGGTCGCCTGGACAAGCGCGTTCTGTACGCCTTCAAAAGCCTGTCGACCCGAGAATACAATCACGGCATCGCCAGGATTCATGCGGTCTTTAAGTTCCCGATAGCTCGCTTCGAACGACTCAAAGACACAGGCATGCCCGCCATCCGCCTGGATGGCAACGGCGAGGTTTTCGGAAGAAATGCCTTGAATGATCGGTTCACCGCACGGATCAAAGGGCAAAATCAGGGCTTCGTCGGCGGTGGCCAGCGCCGACACGAGCGCATGCCAAAGACATTGCATCAGGCTGTATCGATAAGGATGGTAGAGCGCAAAAACGCGCCCGTCGGGCGGCAGCGTAGACCGAATCCATGCGATGTCGTTGGTCACACACGTCGGATGGCTGGCATAGTCGGTGACGACCCATCGCCCGTGGATGTCGTGAATCTCGCAACGATCGCGCAAACCTTTGTATTGAGCGGCCGCGCGGATTGCCTCGTCACATGGAATGCCCAACAGACAGGCCACGGCGATCGCCGACATGAGGTTTTGCGCATTGGCGCGGCCGCCGAGGTATGGCGTCAATGCATGGGTGCGCACGGGTTCTCCCGGCAGGCCAAAAAATACAGGAAACCGGCCGCCCGCCTCGGGCTTGTCGCTTATCTGATAGACGATATTGGATCCAGAGACGCGCGCTTCGTCGCTCGAAGAGACGATCCATAAAATGTTCGGGCAGTCGCGCAACAGCGCATAAAGCCTGGCGGCACCCACCCCCGCATAATGAATGACGACGCGCGTTCCGCTCGTGACACAGTCGCGCACATGCTGGGCAAACGTCCGCGTGATGCCATCCAGATCCCCGTAGACGTTGAGGTGGTCTTCTTCGACGTTGTTGATGAGCAAGATATGTGGCCGGTGGAAGACATGCGTCTTGTCCGACTCGTCGACTTCACACACGAGCACTTGGGCGTCCGGGGTGAAGCGCGATGCCTGCGTGCGCCCGACCGGCACCGCACCCAAAATATCACTGACTCGACGACCGCATTTTTCAAAAATTTCGCTGATGGCCGCCGCCGTCGTGCCCTTGCCATGGGTGCCGCATACGGCAATGCTCTTGTGCGTATTGGCGATTCTGGCCAGCATTTCTCCGCGCCGACACGCCATCTGTTTTTCTTCGGCCGCTCGGCGTTCGACGTTATCGGGACCCACCGCCGACGAATAGACGACGAGTTCTGAACCCTGGATGTTTTCGGGCCGATGCTCGCGATGCACGGTCACGCCATGCGCTTGCCAAAACTCAATTTCCGCTTCTGATGCCCCTTTGTCGCTTCCCGAAATCTCGTGCCCCGATTCGTGCGCATACCAAGCAAGGCTGTGCATCCCCGCCCCGCCAATGCCAATAAAATGCATCTTCATGTCAGCCCACCGAGCGTTGCCCTATTGCACGAGTGCCGTCAGTTTTGAGAGGATTTCTGCACCGCATACGATGTATCCCGCACAACAAAGCATCAAAAACAGGTGCAGGATAAACAGCCGAATGTTGCGTTGTGAAAGCTCCTTGATCGCCAACCCCAAAAAGATCAGTCCCACGATGAGCGGCACCCAGAATGTGCTCAGATGCGCTTCCCAATGGGTGATGTACTCGGCGATTGGAGTTTCTAGTAACTTCATACGTGTGTCCTTATGTGGTTGGTGCGGGGGACTTTTTGGGTGTGGGGGGCGTGGGCTT
>CAMCLY010000144.1 GCA_945875805.1 uncultured Myxococcales bacterium
GCGCAAGGCCGGAGGCCTGAGCACATAGCCGCTCAGGGGGAGGCTTCCCCCTCCCAGACAAAAAAACATGCGTCAAAGGGGCGTCTGGGTCAGTGGGTGGCGCCTGGGAGGGATTTTTGGAAACGGGGCAGTCGCATCTTGTGGCCGATGCAGGCGATTTCGGCGGGGATGAGGAGCATGGAGACGACGAGGGCGGCGCCGATGGTCGTGAGGGTGAGGACGCCGACGCGGGAAATGGGGTCAAAATCGGAGAGGAGCAGGATGGCCAGGCCGGAACAGAGGATGAGGTTAGACTGGAGAATGGCGCGACCGGAGCTGCACATGGCGATTCGGAGGGCGTCGTGGACGCTGCGCTCGCCGCGGTATTCCTGGCGGAAACGCTGGATGATGTGGATGGAGTTGTCGACGGAGAGGCCGATGCTGATGGTGAAGACGAGGACGGAGGTCGTGTTGAGGTTGTATCCGTAGAGGGGGAGGAAGGCGAGGGTCATGGAGATGGGCAGGAGGTTGGGGAGAATGGCGACAAATCCGGACCAGAACGAACGGAAACTGACGAAGAGAATGGCAAAGATGATGAGGAAGGCGGTGAGGAGGGAGGAGAAGAGGTCTGTCATGAAGTGGTCGAGCCCGAGGGTGGAATTGTAGCCGATGCCGGTGAGTCGATAGGTGACGGGGGTGTTTTGGAATGTTTGATCGGCGATGTCGCGGAGGTCGGCGATGGTCTTTTTGGAGACCTCGAATCCGTCGTCGGGGATGCGCAACGAGATGCGCATGTTGTTTCCCTGTTCGGTGATGAAATTGAAGTATTGTGTGGGCTGTAGGCGTTTGATGCCGAGCAGGAGGGTGCTGAGCTGGACGGGGTTGGGGGGATTGTGCCAGTCGACGCCGCCTTCCTGGAGCATGTCGCACAGGGAAATGGCGGACAGGATGTCTGGGCGCTGGGCGAGTTTTTCCTGCATGAGGCAAATGGGGGTGAGGTTTTGTATGGATTTGAAGGCGTTTTCGTCGGGGCTCTGGATGTCGAGTTCGACGGGGAGTACGCCTCCCAGGTTTTCTTCGATGATTTTGTTGGTGAGGGTGATGGGGTGATCGTCCTGGAAGACGTCGTTGACCTTGCTGTTGAAGCGAATTTGCGAGGTCATGGCGAGGCATAGCGCGAGCAGGACGACTGAGGTGACGATGACGATGGCGCGGTGTTGCATGACGAACCGGGTCATGGCGTCGAGGCATTGTTCAAACCGTCCCTGGGGGACAAAGGTGGAGGGAGACGCGGGGTCAGGTTTTTTATTTTGAGCGTCACGGGGGTTGGCGGACTCCCCGTCGGGGTGTTCGTCTTGCGGGGAGTCTGGGTGTTTTCGTGGGTCGAGTCGAATGAGCGAAGCGGCCTGGGGCATGAAGAAAATGATGGCGACGTAGATGAGCATGACGGCGAGAGCCGTGATGCCGCCAAACCCCGTAAGGATTTGGGTTTTGGCGACGAGGAGGGAGCCGAATCCGATTGAGGTTGTGGAGGTGGTGAGGAGGGAGGCGAGGGCGACGCGGTAGACGCCATCGACGATGGCTTTGGTTTTGTCCTTTCCTTTGCGTCGTTCGTCGAGGATCCGCATGAGGATGTAGATGCCGTTGGTGACGCCGATGACGAGGATGAGCAGGGGGAGGGTGTTGTTGATCATCGTGACGGGCATGTCGGCGACGACCATCGTTGCGATGGCCCACAGGCACACGCAGCCGATGCATGCGAGGGGCAGAATGGCCTGCCAGAACGACCTGAAAATGAGGCACAGCGCGAGGATGTAGAGCAGCCCGACGATGGGCCACAGGAGGAGCTGTTCGTGTTTCATGGTGGCGACGGTGACGGCCCGGATGTAGGGGAGTCCTCCGTATTCGATGGTGTATTGGGCCTGTTGCCGGGCCATCCAGTCATCGATGCGCCGTGCGGTTTCTTCGTACACGGGGTAGAACGTGTCTGGGGTTTTGACGTCGTCTTTGAGTGTCGCCATGATGAGGGCGTATTTGCCGTCTTTGGAGATGAGGTTTCCGCTCAGGAGTGGCGAATTATCCACGCGTTGTTTGAGGGTTTCGACGTGCTGTGGTGAGAGTTCGCCTTTGGGGATGAGGTCTGGGAGTGTCCCTTTGAAGAGGGCTCCGGCCCCTGCCTGGCTGCTGTCGGGGACGTAGGCCAGGCTGTATGCCGACGCGATGCCGTCGACGTCTCCGACGATATCCGTGATGGTTCGCAGGTCGCGCAGTGCGGTGGCGTCGATCAGCGAGTTTTGGGATGACATGACGACGAGAAAGACGTCGGAATTGGAGGAAAACTTTTTGTCGAAGGCGTCCTGGAACGCGATTTCTTCGTCGCTGAACTCGAGCATGGCTTCGGGGCTGAACTCGAAGCGGAGTTTGGGGAGCTGGAAGGCGGCCAGGATGGTGATGAGCAGAAAAAAGGCCATCACAAACCACCGGTGGTCGAGGTTGAACTGAAGGATTTTTTTGAAAGACATGAATTAAACCGTCACGAGGACAAAACGTCCGAATCCATCGAATATGCCGATGCAGCGTTCGGCGGGAGATCATATATACGTCAAAGGGATACAGAACGCGCGTGAGCGCGCGTTATTCGTTTGGAGCGGGGGAATCGCCTCCGTGTGGTGTCGTGGAGGTGGGAGATGTGCCATTCCGTACCGTTTGAGCATGGTTCCGGTTTCCAGAAATCCCCGGCAAAACATTGCACGTCGTCCGCGGACTGTGGTAAATTTGAAGATCTCTAGGCCAAATCAGAGTGGAGAGAGGTCAAATGTTTTTGAAAATCACTAAGGGCGTTGTGGCGAGTTGGGTTTTGTTGGCGGCGACGTCGGCTCAGGCGCAGGATATTGAGGAATTTAAGACGCTGATGGCGGATGCGGCTGCGATGACCAAGGTCGACATGACCGAGGCGTTGCGTCAGTATCTGGAAATCCGCGTGCGTTATGCAGGCCCGGAGGTCGACTATTCGGTAGGTCGCATTTATCAGCGGCTCAATCAGTGTACCGAGGCCCAGCGTTATTATACCCAGGTGATGGTGGCTTATGATTTGGCCGAGGACAACCCGATTTACAAACGTTCGGTCGATGCGTATGACAAAATCGCGCAGTGCGAGTCGTGGCAGCGCGTGAAGATTACCTGCGAAATCCCCCCTCAGGGGTATGTGACGATCGATGGCGAGCGCCTGTCGACGTGCTGGGATCGTGCGTATGCGTTCAGTGATGGCGAGCACGAACTCGTGTTGTATGATGCCAAGGGCAACAAGGTCGAGAAGAAGATCACCACGAAGACGGGCAATGAGCCTCAGAATGTGCATCTGGCGTTTCCGCCCAAGAAAGTCGAAGTGGAGCGGGTGGTCGAGGTCGAACGGACGTTTGTCGAGAAAGAACGCTTCCATCCGGCGCTTTACTGGGGTCTCATTGCCGGCGGTGCTGCCGTCGTGGCCGTGGGCGGTTTTCTGTCGGGAGCCGCCGGTTCGGCGCGCGTCGATGAGCAATACTATGCCGATCTCGTCGAGGTCTATTCGATGAAGAACAGCGCCAATGCCGAACTTGCCGACAAATACGACAAGAAGCGCAAGGACGCCAACGACAAGGTCAAGGCGATGAACATCGCGACGTACACGCTTGTGGGTATTGGCGGGGCCATGGCCGTTTCCGGTGCCGTGCTGGCGATTCTCAATGCGCTGTCTGACCGCGAGCGCGTCGAGGTGACGTCGGATGTCAACGCGTATGTGGCGCCCAATGTTGACGGCGTTTCTCTTGGTTTTTCGATGAATTTCTAGAAAAGCCCTTGCAGGGGAGTTGGCAGAGGGCGTGCGGCGTATGCGCTCTGGCTATTTCGCCCGGGATTCCGGGCGAAATACGCCCGCGCGGCTCGCTATCTGCCCTCTTCGTGGCAGATACGCGAGCCCATCCGTCTTGTTGGCTGTCGGTTCTAGCCAAAGCCATAGACGCACAGGGCCCCGGAAAAAGCCCAGGACCTGGATTGAAGTGAAGACGGGGAGGGCGGGCAAATGCGGGGCGAGTTGCGGAGGGGATGAGGGCGACCCCATGCCTGGGGTCAAAAGACCTCGGTTGCGGCGGGACGGGGGCGCGTTGAATGTCGGAAATAGGGCGGGACGGGGACGAAAACCGCCCAGATGCAAGAGAAAACGTGGGATGGAAATGCGCTTGCATCGGGGAATGGTTTTTGCTTGATCTGGATACTGGCGTTTTGTTTTTGAACTTTAACACCATTATAGGGGAAGCATCATGGCATCGATAGGAAGAGTCATCAGTGAGATGTTGAATGAAAGCCATCAGGGACGTTCGGGCTCGTCGCGCATGCAGGGCGGGATGATTGCCAAGGTCGTCGACAACGTCGACCCCGAAGACCGCTATCGCGTCCGAGTGTCGTTCCCATGGTTGGCCGATCAGTACTCCAAAGAAACGACCTCCGACGGGTCCGAATCCAAAGTGCAGAGCCACTGGGCACGCATCACGACGATGATGGCCGGCGCGGATAACGGGAGCTTCTGGCTTCCCGAAATCGACGACGAAGTCATGGTCGATTTTGAAGAAGGCGATTTTTCTCGCCCCATCATCATGGGCTCCCTTTGGAACGGCGTTTCCAGTTCGCCCAAGAAGCTGACCTACTCGCCCGACCAGACCGAGGTCGATGTCTCCAACAAAGCACAAGGCGGAAAAAATGACTACCGCTTCATCCGCTCCCGCGCCGGTTCGTCCCTCGCCTTCGTCGACAAAGAAGGCTCCGTCGGCGTCTCCCTGCGTTCCGCCAAATCCGCCGAGCTCTTCATCGACGACACCGACGGCGGCGAACGCATCCGACTCTACGATTCCAAACAAACCCAGTGGCTCGAAATCGATACCGCCAACAAAAAAATTACCCTCGAAACCGATACCGGCGACATCCTCATCAAGGCCAAGGAAAAAATTCGCCTCGAATGCAAAAACCTCGAAATCGATGCCTCACAGAACATCAACATCAAAGCCGGTCAGACCATCGAACAGCAGTGCACCGATTATAAGAGCAAATCCTCGTCGTCGACGACCATGGACGGCGGCGCCAAAATGCTCCACAAGGCCGCACGCATCGACCTGAACCCATAAATCCCATTAAAACCAAAAAAAAGCCGCGAGTTTCTCGCGGCTTTTTTTGTACCCTGCACACGCCTTCGGCGCGCGGCGGGTAAAAAAAAGCCCCCCATCCCAGAGGGATGGAGGGGGGGGATGATTAGGTTGCTTTCCCAAAGTCTTCAGTAATTCCAGTAGGTCTGGAGGTTAAACCGCTTTCATCAAAATCAATAATATTTCCGATTTTACCATCCGCAGTACCTGTAACGAAAAAGTTCGAATCACAGGATTTGTTTAAGCTGGCTTGAGCTGCTGCAGAAAATGTGGAGCCACCTGGTTTGTCGCCAGCACTTACGTATTGATAAGCATAGTAAAAAGGTTTATTGATAGCAAATTTAATAGATTTAAAGGGATCTGCTGCTAATACATTAGTCACGTTTGTGTTTTCAGGAGATTGCTTTTGACCAATTTTTCCAGCATTTGGAACAACCGTCGCCTCCGCCGGAGCATAAGCTCCTGCCGCAGGTTGTCCTGGATATAATTGATTGGTTGGAGCCATACAACCTGCTTCATAGCAGTGTTCAGCTTCGAAATATGATAGGGAACCGTCTGCAATGGCTTTCAGATTGGTCTTAGCTTCGCTCGTTTTAGAACTTTTAATGTAATTCATAAATCCCGGTACGGCGACGGCCGCGAGGATACCAATGATGGCGACGACGATCATCAACTCGATGAGGGTGAAGCCCTTTGCGTTCTTTTTCAACATGATGTTTCTCCTTGCCCATGCAGGGCGTTGTTGGAATGGCTCTCGGGCACCTTGCCCCAAAGTCCGATGACGGATATAACCCAATAGACAGGAGTGTGCCAAAAACTCGACCTCGTGCATCACAAGGATTTGTGCGGGGTTGCGTAGATTTATGGAAGGGTGACGCTTTGTGTGCGACATGACGTTTTTTGTAACATGACAAAAAACGTCACCTCGAACGGGTGTTGTGATATCCCGTGCGTCGTCATGAGTGCCGGACATCGCGTGGATTTGCGCGCACTCTGGGCGTTTGTGTCCTGTCGCGCGTTGGGGTTCAGTTTTTGTATAAGGCCGTTTCGTGGTATACTTCAATCGCGCATGTCGACGCGCATTTTCCCTCGCGTTGCGTCTCCCGGGAGAACATCCATGAAAAAATCTTGTGGGTTTACCTTAATAGAACTGATGATCGTCGTGGCCATCATCGGCGTGTTGGCGGCTGTGGCCGTGCCGACGTTCGCTTACTTCATCCGCGAATCCAAATCCGCCGAGGCGCCCCTCTACCTGCGCGATCTCTCCGACGGTGCCGTCGCCTACTTCAATCAAACCCATATCGTGGGTGCCGGCGTCTTTAATAAGGTCAAATACGCCTACCCAGGGTGTTCGCCCGAAAACGCAGGGTGGTCGGCTTGTAACGATGAGAAAGTTCCTACCTCTGCTCGAAAACCTGGTCAGCGAACGGCTCTGGAAGATGCCGATTGGAATACCCCCCCATGGACGAATCTCGGTTTTAAAATCAACGGTCCTTTCTATTTTACGTATAGTTATTCCACCGCCCAAAGCGACGAATTTGAGGCGAGGGCGACGGCCGATCTCGACGGAATAGGCATCGCCGAAAACCAATACGTTTATACCGTGCGCGGGGATGCCAACGGTCACGTGGGCCAAATTATCAAAACGTCTCCCTTGTGATTTGTCGATGAACCTGGGGTTGTGTTCCCATCTTCGCCCAACGCGTATCGAACTTTATGTCAGTTTCCATTTTGGACGGGTTTGACTTTGCCTCGGCAGGGATCGACGATTTTGGCGTGGTACAGGCCGGTCCCTCTCTGACGTATGACGCATACACCCGTGCGATCGCGCGCGGGGTGCCTCCGCAATTGCAGTATCTCGTGCGTAACGCCGCCTGCCGTCGTGGATTTGACGATATTTTACCCGGCGCGCGCGCGGTCGTGTGTTGCGTGGTGGCTATGCCGCCGTGGCCCGACGGCGAGGATGAACCACGGTATGCGCGATTTTGTACGCTGGGCGATTATCACCAGACGTTGCGCCAACGTCTCTCGCCGTTGGCGGAATATCTTAAATCGTGCGGAGCCACGCACACTCGGATTTGTGTCGATACCGCGCCCGTACTTGAACGCGAGCTGGCCGTTCGCGCAGGGCTCGGAAGTATCGGTTGGAACCGCATGTTCATTCACCCGCGATGGGGGTCTTTTGTCGCACTCGGCGAGGTCTTTGCCGATATTGAGGTCGTAGAGAAAAGGGCGTTGGAGGGGGCAATCGAGGCGTGTACGCCGGGTCGCACAGGATGCCCGTGTGCGCCTGGTACGCGATGTTGTGTGCGCGCATGCCCCACTCAGGCCCTCACCGAGTCCGGCTATGACATGCACCGTTGCCTTGCGTATTGGTCGACCCAACATCGAGGGGAAATTCCCGAATTTTATGCACGTTCCATGGGTTCGACGTTGTGGGGATGCGATCGATGTCAAAACGCCTGCCCCCGCAATCGCTCCCAATCCCCCACGACCGCGACGCCTCTGGACAGTCCGCTTCCCGGTATTTCGTTTTATGATCTTCTCACGCTCAGCGGTCGGCAACTCAAAAAAGCGCTTGCAGGTTCGCCGCTCGCCGACGCACACCCGGATATCGTCAGACGCAATGCGTGCATCGTGCTCGGAAATCTCGGTGCGCATAACCATACCGCCGAACTTGAAAACCTCGCGTTACACTCGCCCACAGATTGGGTGCGATCCAGCGCGCAACGCGCGCTGGGGTGATTTTTTTTTGTGGGGGGACCAGTCCCCCCACGCGTCTTTTTTTTTGTGGGGGGAC
>CAMCLY010000145.1 GCA_945875805.1 uncultured Myxococcales bacterium
TGCGCGCGTGGATTTTTTGGGCGCGGCATCGTCGATTGTATTTGTGGGCGCGTATTTTTTGGGGGAATCGCTGGAATGTGGCGATGACATTGGGTCATCGTCTCTGGAAGGGTCTTCTTTTGCAGGACTGGGGGAAGGGGGGAGAGGACGGTCGACAGCGAGTTCTTTTTTCTTAGCCATGGCGCCACCCGCATGAAGGGTCGGAAAGACCTGAATTATGAGTTTCAGAGGGGGTAGCGGCGTATTGAAGCCAAGGGGGTATGCCCCCTTGGCGAAATAGCCGCTCAGGGGGAGGCTTCCCCCTCCCGGAACCTCGACAAATCAGAGAAAAATTATGGTTTACGTTGGGTGATGACGAATTCGACGCGGCGGTTTAGGGCGCGCGCCTTGCTGGTTTTGGCGGGATCGAGGGGTTTGTCCGGGCCGTATCCGACGGCGGTGAGGCGTTGTGGGGCGATGCCCTTTGAGACGAGGTAGTCGACGACGGCCTGTGCGCGTTGCCGGCTCAGGGTCATGTTGCGTTCGTATTTGCCGGTGTCGTCGGTGTGTCCTTCGACGGAGAGGTGTGCGATGTCGGGGCTGGCCTTGATTGTCTGGGCGAGCTGGTCGAGGAGGGAATGGGATTTCTTTTTGATCGTGGCCTTGTTGTTGTCGAAATAGATTTTGTCTTTGATTTCGATTTTGTCTTCGAGGACGAAGACGAGCTGTTTGCCTTTGTCGGGGCATCCGTCGTCGTCCTTGACGCCGTTGATCGTCTCGGGTTCCATGGGGCATTGGTCGACGCCGACGCAGAGGTCTTTGTATTTGTCGAGCAGTCCGAGTTCGGAGACCCATGGGTCGCAGATGCCGTCGTGGTCGTTATCGGGGTCTGGGCATCCGTCCTCGTCCTGGAAGTTGTCGAAGTCCTCGGGTTCGTCGGGACACATGTCGACGCCGGAGCAGAAATAGAGCTCGTGGAGGCTGTAATTTTCGACGAACGGAGCGCAGATGCCGTCCTGGTCAGGGTCGGCGTCGGGGCATCCCTTGAAGTCGTCGAGTCCGGGTTGGTCAGGACAGAGGTCGGTCATTTTGCAGGCATATTTTTGGGCCATGGCCTCGTCGTTGATCCATGCGTCACACCATCCGTCCTTGTCGGAATCGGGGTTGGGGCATCCGTCAAAGGCGGGTTCACCGGCGATGTCCGGGCAACTGTCAGTGCCGGTGCATGAGTATTCGAGGGAAATGTCGTGGGCGGAGGCGATCCATGTGTCGCATACGCCGTCGCCGTCGGAATCGGGGTTTGGGCATCCTTCAAAGGCGTCGGTTCCGGCGATGTCGGGGCAACGGTCGGTGCGCTGGCAGCCGAAGTGGATGGCCAGGGCGTCGTCGGTGATCCATGCGTCGCACCATTTGTCCTGGTCGGCGTCGGGGTTGGGGCAGCCTTCAAATTCCTCAAGCCCGGGGATGTCGGGGCAGACGTCGTGGCGATCATAGATGCCGTCGCCGTCGGTGTCTTTGCCCGTGGGCTGGTATTCCACGCCAAAGAGGACGCGGTAGAGGGGATTTTTGACGCCGGAGCCGATACCGGCGCCCGCCCCGGCCGTCAGATGAACCCCGATGGGGGTGAAGACCTTGGCGCCGAGCAGAAATTCCGACGCCTGATGTGACGCTTTTTCGGCCTTGCTGCTCATCGGTGTCTCGCCATAAATTTCGCCCTTCACGTCGAGCCATTCCTCGATGGCGTGCCAGTTGACGCCGAATCCGTAGTTGAACCCGTGCGAGGAGGTGTAGTCGAGGTAATGCGCCTTTTTGCGGAATGTGAAGCCGGCGTTGACCATCAAATCGACCGGCCCGATCGCGTAATCCGCGGCGATGTAGGGGCGCCCCCAGAACGACGCGTCCCCGGTCAGGGCCGTATCCTTGCCCGTGGGCATCGACAGGATGACCCCCGCGCCCAGCGAAAATCCGTTGAGGTCGTTCAGGATCGTCCCCTTGGCGCGAATCTGCATATCCCCGACGACTGCCGTGCCCGTCTTGGGAATGACCGTCGTCGGCACGTTGATGTACGCGTTGTTAAAATCCTCGTAGGCGATGAACGGCAGGGTCACTCCGACTTCCAAAAATCCCAGGATACCCACGGCCCCGGACAGCGTCAGCGAGACCAGGTGGTCGAGGCGAGCCTTTTCGTCCAAATCGCCATTGTAAAAGAGAAACGGCGTGTTGGCATAATCGCCCGTCAGCTTGATGTCGTACTTGAGATGCTCCAGCGTTTTGGCCGATTCGACGCTAAACACGCCCTGGCTGCCCGCGATGGGATAAAACTGCCGGATATCAAATCCTTCTGCATGCGCAACCGTCGCACCACACAACGACAACAAAGTCGCAAAAATCACGCGTCTGACGCTTTTCACCATGAATCTCCTCCCGAAAGGCCGAAAATGAACCGCATGAGTCCGGGGCCAATTTTCCACCCGTGCCAAACGAAATCGCGTCATTATGCCACAGAGCGTCGATGAATGCGAGTATTTCGAGGGGCCCGGCTATCCGCCTTTGGCGGATACGCCGGGCGCGCGGCGCTATCCGCCTTTGGCGGATACGCGCCTTCATGCGAGCCGGGCCCAATCCCGTGGGGCGGGGGCAGATGGGGGGCGGCGGGCCCGGACGCACTCAGCGGGTCATTTCATGAAGGGCCCGGGAGGCTTCACCGGCATCTTCGGTGTGGACGACAAACGTCAGGGCGTTGGTCTGCGAAAAATACGCGATTGGGACGATATGGCGTGCGGCAAGCCGGTCAAAGGCGTCGGCGCCGAATTCGGGGCGACGTCCGAGGTCAAATCCGACGAGCGTCACGTTGAGGACGTCGTCGCGCAGGCAGGCGCGCGTGGCGTCGGGCGGGCACAGATCACGCGCGAGCGAGTCGGTGTCGGGGCAGTTCCAGATGTCGAGCAACGCCTCGGTGCGGCCGGTGGCGGAGGACAGATCCATGATTTTGACGCCCTCGTGCGCCCGCAGGCGGTCAAAAAGGAGGCCGATGTGGCCATCGGCAGAGAAAAGGGCCACGCGTTTGGCCGAGACGACGGCCGTCGGGCGCAGTCTGGCCTCCGCAAGCGCCACTTCCGGCCATCCGTCCGGCCGGATGAGGGTGCCCGACGAATCGCCGCTGTGCGATTTTTTGGCATAGAGCGCGATTTGATGCCGGTGGGCGTAGAGAATGGCCTCGTCGTGCAGGACCTTGGCTCCGTGCTGGGCCATTTCGAGCATTTCCGCGCTGGTCAGGGTGTCGAGCTTCTGCGCGTCGAGGACGATTTTGGGGTCGGCGGTATAGACGCCGTCGACGTCGCTGTAAATCTCGCAGGCCTCTGCGTTAAGGGCACCGGCCAGGGCGACGGCGGTCATGTCCGACCCGCCCCGTCCCAGCGTCGTGATTTCGTTTTTGTAGCTCGTGCCCTGAAACCCTGCCACGATGACGATTTTTCCGCGTTCGAGTTCGTCCTGAATGCGATAGGGACGAACCGAAATGATCCGTGCATGGGCATGGGAGTCGGTGGTGACGATGCCGGACTGGCTCCCGGTAAAACTGATCGATTTGGCGCCGTGTTTCTGGATGGCGATGGAGAGCAACGCCATGGTCGTGCGCTCGCCGGTGCTCAGAAGCATGTCGAGTTCGCGGGCAGGCGGATCGGGCGTGATTTGTCGCGCGCGCCGGATGAGTTCGTCCGTGGTGTTGCCCATGGCCGAGACGACGACGACGACGCCGTATCCCATGGCCTGACGTTGCACCACGCGCTGCGCGATGGCTTCAAGCTTTTCGATCGTCGAGACCGAACTGCCGCCGTATTTCTGAATGACAATGGGCATCGGCGTTTTACTTTTTGTCCAAGATGTAGTCGCGTCCGCAACGCGGGCACTGAATTTCGAGGTGTTTGGAGTCGCCCCAGAGTTCCTTTTTCTGGGCTTCGGGAAGATGGTCGATCATTTGTGAAATCCGTTCATGGCTGCAACGGCATCCATAAAAGAAGACGGCTTCGTGCATGACTTTGAGATCGCCAGTCATGCCGGTGGTGGCATGGGCGGCGCGGAACTGTTCGCGGAGGCGCTGGGCGCTGTCCGAAAGAGGCGTGGTGTCCGGCGCCGACGTTTCGTCGGTCGTCGGCGTTTCGTCGGTCGTCGGCGTCTCTCGACACAACTCGTGAAACAGGCTGAGGAGCTGTTCGCCGTCGAGGGTTTTTACGACGTCCCAGTCTGCGTCCGGCATGCTCAGCGCCATCAGGGCTTCGTGTTCACTAATGGCAATGCGCGCGGGCAACTGTTCGGATTCGTCAAAATACTGTTCGACGAGATACCGCGCGGACGTATCGGACGGGATCAGCGATGTCTGCCGTACGGGCGCATCTTCGCTGACCCTCTGAATGGCAAACGACCCCACGGGGTCGTCGGCCGCCTGCGGGGGCAGTGCGGTAAACCGCGCGCAGACCATGCCCTCGGGTTCGACGCCGCAGAACAGTCCCCAAGGCTTCATGGGAATCCGGATCGTCCATCCCCACATGTCGCGCGCGACCTGGGATTCACTGGCCAGCGTCGCGCTGATCATCAGGTCGTCAATTTCTCGCTGCTGGTCCGCGTTCAACACAGGTTCGTCCATACCGCAGGCGCGATAGTAGTCGCGGCGCGACGCCAGAAGCTCATCGACATGAGCCGTATAGACCCACGTGATGTTTTTTGATTCCCACAAATATCGCCGATAAAGCGCAAGATGTTTGTCCATAACGCAGAGGCTTTTCTCGCTGTCGAGTGTCGTCAGGGCGAGGGGCGGAAATCCGCGTTTTGTGCCCTCATCCTTGGGGTGACACTCATGGGTTGTCGTGTCCAAATCCGTTTGGCCCGATGCGTGTTGCCAGGCACGGGAACGGCCAAAAACAACTATCGCGCAGGCAGGGCCTGCGCGATAATGCCGTCCATTGATCTTTGGAGGAAGAAGCACGAGGAGGAAGTTGAAGGATGTCAGAGGTAGGGCAAATTGGAAGGGTTTATTGAAGGGTAAAAGCGATGAGATAAAATGGCTTCTCCCACCAAAAACCAACGAACGGGTTCTTCCATGGCGCGTTCATACGCCTCTTGTCAGCGTTTTCGCAAGATTTTTTATGCTTTTGATCACAGGGATGGGGGGCGTCCGGGGCGCGTAAAGCCTTGCCAATCAATCAGTCGATCGGGTAAGATCAAAAAGGACTTGTCGGTGATTCCATAGAATGAAGGAGGGTTTCATGTTTAATGACGATATAAAGGACGATCATGTGTCCGATGGCACGCAGAAAAACTCGCAAAACGACGAAAAGACGGACGTTTCTTCCGATGCCGTGACGCCTGTCGAGGCTTCTGAGTCCCACGAGGCTTCTGCCGGGACTCCGGTTGGGCCGTCCAAAGATCCGGCTCTGGGCAAGATCATTCCGTTCAACGCCGAAGCCGAGGCCGCCCTCACCGCCGAGGCCGCCAAAGACGCCATCGAGGACGCCATTCGGAATATCAAGACCGCCGTCGGGGATCTCAAAAAACAACTGGCGCCGCTTTCCGAAAGTCTCCACGAAGCCGCCGGCGCCATTCGCGACGGCGTTCGCGAGTCCCGAAAAGATGCCGATGAAGAAAAAAATAAAAAAACGCCTTCCGTCGCCCCCGAATCCCCGTCCGACGCCGTCCGTGAAGCCGGTGATGTCATCGTTGAAGGCATTCAGAAACTCAAAGAACGCGTTGCCAATACCAAAATCGACGTGCAGTCCGTCCTCGCTACGGAGTTTGAACACTTCGCCGATGCCAACCTCAAGGAAGGCGAGTACACCCTCGATGAAGATGGAAAACGCGTTGTTAAGGTCGATCCCGCCTTTTTGCAGAATCACGGCAACGCGTTGATCCCCGCGCTTCTGCGCGGTACCGTCGGGTCGTTTTTCAGGGCTGTGCTCGGTAGCGATCTCGTGCCTGATACCGAGGCTCCCAAGGATACCGCCAAGACAACGGATGAACCTGACGAGGCAGAAAAAGCCGAATCTTCTGCCGATGAGAAAAAATATCGCGTACAGTTTGATTTTGCCTCGGCGATCTCCAACATGATTCAAAACGCCCAGTTCGTGGCCACGACCGACTCGCCCGTCAGCCAGGACGACATCGCCCGCTCCAAACAGGTTTTTGCCGAGAGCGCCAAAATTTACGAGGAAGCCCTCAACGGCGAAGACGTCTCCAATGCCAAGGAACGCCTCGAAGAGGCGGCTCAGCTCCACCCGACGCCCGACAGTGATGCCGACCAAGACGACAAACTCGCCGAGGACGACAAGGCCCCAGCCCAGATTCAGGCCGTCGACGAAAAACATCAGCGCATCCTCGATATTTCCAGGGAATTCGAGCAAATCGCCCAAAAAGACGATTCCAAGCCCGAATAGTTTTTTTTAGAGGGCCCCGGGGAGATCAAGCTCCTTAGAAATGCCGAACGGGTCGCGCGGCCATGCCGCGCGGCCCGTTCGTTTTTTGAAGGGCGAGGTTTGCTCCCTTGTCAGTATGCCGGTCAAGGTTTTATGGCGTTTTAGGCCCTGTCCTGCTGGCTTTCGCGGATGATGCGTTCGCGTTTCTTTTCCCAGGCGATGCGCTCTTTTTCGGCCTTGGACGCGGCCTTCTTTTGTGCATAGGTGTCTTCGGCGCACTTTGAGATGTTGAGCAGTACCCCGGCCGCAAACATGCACATGAGCAGTGAAGAGCCACCATAAGAGACAAAGGGCAGGGTGAGACCTTTGGTGGGCACGAGACCTGTGATGACGCAAAGGTTAAAAAGGGCCTGAAATGTGATGATGAACGTCAGGCCGAACGCGACGTTTCTTCCAAAGACATCGCGCGCGTGCAGGGCAATGAGAAAGCCTCGCGTGGCAAAACCGATAAACAAGGCGATGATGAGAAGCGCGCCAAAAAAACCAAGTTCTTCGAGCGCGGCAGTGCCGATGAAGTCCGTGTGGAGTTCGGGCACAAATCCGAGTTTTCCAAGCCCCTGGCCGAGCCCCCTGCCTTCGAGGCCACCGGAACCAATGCTGATGAGGCTTCGCGTGAGCTGATACCCTTCGTCGCCCTGAGTTCCCCAAGGGTCCAGAAAGGCCAGAATGCGCTTCATTCGATAGTCGGCCAGGGTAATGGCCAGTCCTCCGACAAGACCGCACAGCACAATCCCGCCGATGATAAACCGCAATTGCGTCCCCGCAAAAAAGAGCATCGCGCCGGCCATCATGGTGATGAGAATGCTCGATCCAAAGTCCGGCTGCATCATCAGACAGGTGACGATAAGTCCAATGAGCAGAAGGTGCGGTAAAATGCCGATCGAAAACGTTTTGATGAGGTCGTTTTTTTTGGCCATCGAATAGGCGAGGACCAAGACCATGGTGATTTTGGCAACCTCGGCGGGCTGAATGTTGAAGCCGAGAAGACGGATCCAGCGCCGGGCACCGTTGACTTCGGTGCCGATAAAAAGCACGAGCAGGAGGAGCATAAACGTCACGCCGAGGATCGGATAGGCCGATCGCTGATACCAGCGATAGTCCACCTTGAGCCCGATAATGAGGAATACAAAGCCAAAGGCCAGATAGAGCAGCTGACGCTTGAGATAAAAAAAGGCGTCCCCCGTCATCCACGAGGCGGTAATGCCGGAAGCACTGTAAATCATGACGACGCCCAGTCCCAGCAAGGCGCATACGATGATGAGAAGCCAGCCGTCCCACGGTCTCTCTGTGGTATTGAGTGTGTCCATCGCTATTTTTTGTAT
>CAMCLY010000146.1 GCA_945875805.1 uncultured Myxococcales bacterium
GTTTTTTCACGTCAATTTCTGGCGAGTGTAACTTTGCGGGGGTCTGGAGTTTTGATTTGAGGTTGTCTTCGTGTTCTTCGACCTCGGGAGGGGTGAACACGACGCGTTCGTCGTCATCGTCAGCAGAGCAGGAGTCACCTGATTCTTGGAAAGGATTCATGGCTTGGTCACGAGAAATTTCAGCTTTTGGGGATGTCTCGTCTGATGTGGAGGAATCCTGGGGTTGGGCCGATGTCGCTTCGGATGTGGGGGTTGGGGCGGAGATGGCTTCTGAGGGGGATTCTGTCGAGGGGGGCTCTGCATGGGAGGCGAGTTCGTCATCATGGCTTTTGCCGGAAACAGGTTTTGAGGGGACCTCCGGCGATTTGGTGTTGGGGGTTGGCCAGAAATCGAGAATGGAATGATTCTTGTCGCTTTCGGAGAACATCGGACTTTGAAGCCTTTTGGGTATCGCCATTAAGGCGCTGTATTCTGTTTTGAACCGTGGAAGCCATAAAAAACGGCTTTTCTATGTTACGCCATTTATGGGTTTTGGGTCAAAATCAAATGTCATGGTTATCGGTGAACGTCCGGCTTTTTGTAAAAATGCGTGGCATGTCTCAGGTGATTTTTGTAGTGAAGGGGGCGTTGTCACGAGTTTTGTGTTGGGGGATGCCTTGCAGCGTGTCGGTTTGTATGACGGGATTTCGTTGGCTTTGATGTGCCTTGGCGGGATAGGTGCGCTGATGGCGTTGTGGAACGGGCTTTACGGGGAATGGCGAGCGTTGGCCCTGTGGGGCGTTTTTTCGATGTCCATGTTTTGCGTCAGCGCATGGTTTGCGCGTTATGCGATCGCCTCGACGGGGAGACAGTCGTGAAAGGGGTTTGGAGCAACATTCGTTTGTGTTTTACGGTGATGGCCGCCTTCTGTGTGACGGTGCCGATGTGGGCGTGTCAGGAGGGAACCCGTTCGTCCTCGGAATCTTCGCGGGACGTTTCGGGGGCAATGGGTGTGCTTTTGCCCGACACGCCTGAATTTCTCGAACAGCAATGGCAGGCTTATTGGGCAAAGCACCGGGACATTCCTCAGTCGGAGGCCCGGCGTCAGTTTGACATCATTCAGGCGATGAGTGCCGATGTTTACGACGAGCGTATTGCCGCATGGGCCGATCGCAGGGCACTCGCCCTGGCTTGGCTTGAACACGACGTCGAGAATGTCTTTTCTCCCGACAAGGTTTCGGATGAACTCATCCGTCAGGCTATCGATGCGTATGCCTTCAAAAGCGGTCATCCCGCCCTGATGACGGTCAGCCATGTGCTCGTTCGGGCGGATGGCCGGTCCAGCGAGGAGGCGCGACAGGAGGCGGTCAAGACGGCCCATGCGTTTCTCATGGCGCGTTTGAACGCGCGCCACAATCTTGGAGATGAGGATTTGCGCGAGGTCGCGACCTTGTTGATGCAGGCTGGTTTTCGCGTCGACATGAATCCGGATCTCACATTCCCGCGGGCTCCCATAGAACCGTTCATGGGCGAGATGCCGTTATATCGTTATGTTGTGGAGCCCTTTGCCGAGGCGGCCTTTGGACTTTCGGCCGAACATCCCCTGAGTGAACCGGTGCGGTCGGAGTTTGGCACGCATATCATTCTCTTTAAGAAGTTTGAGCCCGAAAAGAAGGCATCCTTTGCCGACGATTATGAGTTCATGCGAGCCAATATTGTGCAGTTCGGGCGCAAAGCCGGGGTTGACATGTACCTTGCCGCCCTGATGCACAACGAAGAACTCCTTAAAAACATGATGAGCAAGGACGAGCGTTTCAATGCCCTTCTCAGGCAGAATGTTGAAATCCTTGTCAACGAGGAGCGTCTGCGCGAAATCGTCGGCCTTCAAAACGTGTCAAAAAATGAGGCATCTGTGAGCAAATAAGGGATGTCGAGCGCAAACCCGTAGCGTTTGAATTGAAGCGCACGCAGTCGGACGAGTGTGCCCATGAAACGGGCGTAGTCGCCGGGAAGAATATTTTGGCATCCGAGCGATGAGGCATGGTCGAACGCGCATGTGTGAATGTTGATTTTGATCGTCTGGGCGTCGACGAACGTCGGATCGCGATGGGCGATGGCAAATTCGGCACGCGCCACGTCGTCTGGTGAGACATCGAGGCTGTCGCCCGTGCTGCGGACGACCTCGATGTTTGAGGTGCTTTCGAGAGCCAAGTATTGGATAGAATCTGGCGTGCGGTCTGTGATCCAGTCGGCGGGCCAGTGCGAGGCCATCGTCCGTACGGCGTCAATGTGTGACGCCTCGCGAGTGCGGTGGCGTCCAAGGCGATAAAAATACTGGCCGTGGCACAGGTGTGCTGTGCCTTGGGGCCATACGCCGTTGGGGTTGACCACGCCCGCAAACACCTCCACATGGCGGGATCCACTTTCGTTCCAGAGCACCGCCAGCGTGGTGTCGGCATAGTTGGGTTTGTCGGCACTCAGGTGGGTACGCGTACCATAAGGGGTTTGCGCAAAATCGCGTGCGGAAGGCGTGCGTTCAAACCCCGCGTTGGTATGGATCAGGCCTCGGATTGCAAGGATTTGCGGGGCAGCGTCGAGAGAGAGCTGGACGCCGTGCAGCGCGTCGATAAGGGCGCAAAATCGCGCGTGAAGCGAGGCCTCACATCCGTCGGCAAAAACGCGTGGTGTCCGATAGGGACCGACGAGCGATATGCCAAGTGAGCCAGGATATCGTGCGACAAGCGCAAGACGCGTGTCTGCCGTCAGGATGCCCGTGACATCCAGTCCGTGGGCCTTCTGGATGCGCGCCAGACGCGCGGAAAGCGTTTCCCCCTGTGTGTCGGGAGACGTCAGCACCGCGTCCAGACGGCGCAGCCAGTCCGCGCGTGCCATGTCGCGCACGCAGGGGGGAAATGCATATTGGGAATCGTCTTTTGTCGCCATCAAAGGAAAACCAGTATAATAGGGAGTTGCCATGCGGCCTTGTGCCGCACGGTGTGATTATCGCCAATGGCTGGAGACATCAAATAAATGGCTTTTTTGTGGTTCCCACCGCGACATCTGGATGGAAATTACTGTGTTTTTCCGTCTGTGCTGAGACAGCTTGAAAATGAGGAAATTCGCGAGATTCCGAACCGTGGACGCGAATTGATGGAGATTGCAGGACGCGAGGTTGCCCGGCATGCCCTGTCCCATTTTCCCGACGCACGGGATGTTCTTGTCTTTTGTGGCAAGGGCAACAACGGGGGGGATGGCTTTGTGGCTGCATACTACCTTCAGCGTTGCGGGTTGGGGGTGCATCTCTTTATTTTTGGCGAACCTGCCGAGAGCGCTTCAGATGCCAGATTCATGTTTGAACGCGTCCGGTCGTTGCCTCGCACGGTCATCCATACGGCTTCCGATGCCGGCGACATTCTGGAGTGGTGCCGGCATCGGGACATTCTCGTGATCGACGCCATTTTTGGCACGGGATACAAGCCCTCGCACAATCCCCTTATGACTCGCGTATATCAGTGCATTGCCGAATTGTCCTGTCCCGTTCTGGCTGTCGACATGCCGTCTGGCATTGATGCCGCCACGGGGTTTAGGGGATCCCTCGAAGACGAGGATCCGCCCAGGGCGTTGATGGCCACCGAAACCGTGACGTTTGGGGCGCCCAAAATAGGACAGTTTGTCGGAGAGGGGCCGGCGTATTGCGGACAGCTTCATTGCGTGGATATCGGACTGCGCGCGATGCCCTCTGGCGATCTTCGCGTGAGGCTTCTGGATGACGCATACTGTGAACGGACGCTTCGCGCCGCCCTCCGGCGGAGTCCCGATGCGCACAAGGGGATGTGCGGGCACGTCGTGGTGGTGGGCGGGGCCGAATCGATGCCCGGGGCCTGCTGCATGGCGGCGCGCGGCGCGTTGCGCGCGGGATGTGGGCTTGTCACCATTGCGGCGCGAGCGCCCTTGCGCGCTCACGACGAAATCATGGTTTCATCCATCGCCCCGACGGGAACGCTTGAACTGGAGCGCTTTCAGGGAATCCTGGCGCATGCCGATTGTCTTGTCGTGGGGCCTGGGCTCGGGCGCGACGATACGGCGCGCGCCATCATGGAGGCATGTCAGTCCTTTCCGGGGCGGATCGTGCTCGATGCCGACGCGCTCTGGGCCCTCTCCGAACAGAAATACATTTTTGCCTCGCCTGAGCTCTATCTGACGCCCCACCTTGGGGAAGCCGCGAGGCTGATGGGATGCACCCCCCGCGAAGTCGCCCGCGAAACCGTCGATGTGGCCAGAACGCTGGCCGCCCATTTTTCGGCGACGGTCATTCTCAAATCCCATGCGACCGTCATTGCCTCGCGGGCTTCCCGTGTTCAGCCTCCGCGATGCGCGTTAAACCCATATCCCAACCCGGCGGTGGCGACGGCAGGCGCCGGGGATGTCCTGGCCGGAATCCTGGCGGGCATTCTGGCCCAGGCGCGCGGCGGGGCGTGTGCCCGATGGCTCGATCCGTTTGATGTCGCCTCCCTGGCCGTTCACCTCCACAGCCGCGCAGGACGCGAGGCCGCCCGCACGCGCGGAGACGCCGTCGTCGCTTCCGACATCCTCGATAACATGACCCTCGCCACGGTCTGAGGCACGCATGGTGTTCCTCAAATAGGCGGCGAACCTTTCGGCATCCTCATGACAAATTCCATGCCTCCACGGATCGGAAATTGGACTTCCCGTGCCAAAATAGACATGGCGTCGGAAATGCACCGCGTAAAGCCAAATTCGGAGACGGAAATGTTGATCTCGGACGGGGTTTGACTATAAACGCGACGGTGTTTGGAGGCCGCCGTCGAGATGAAGTTTTTTCCACATCCACTTTTGTTTTGTGTCGCATGCCTGCTGGGATGCGAAAATATCCCGACGGCGAGTACACCGGTCGCGGCGGAGGAATTCGGCGCGGATGTCCGATGCCTGTCCGACGCCGATTGCAAGCGCGATGAAACATGTCTGGCCGATTATTGCGTCTACTCGGGGGGGGAGCCGTATCCCGTCGCCCTGCGCATGACATATCCCGACGCCTTGGATCGCCCCATGACGCATTATCGCGACTTCGTCCCCGGAGAATCCCTGGGGGATGTGGCCTATCCTCCCACGATTGGCGTCGGCATGAGCGTGACGTTTGGCGGAATGCCTTTGACCGGAACCGCAAGTTTCAGTCCGGTCGGCGCATGGAAAAGCCTCGAAGACTCCCAGTCCTATCTCATCTCCGACGTCATGACGCCGATCGACATTCAGGCCGGCACCTACAACATCACCTTCTTTCCCGCTTCCGGAAAGAAACTCGGCGTCAGTCTGCCCACCATGTACTTTGACGGAATTGATATCAGGACGGGCAAGAATCTGATCTTCGACATCATGCAGAATACCGTGGACTTTCAGGAAAATGGCTGGTGGTCCGGATATTTTGTCCTCACCTACGCATGGACAGAAACGGTTCAGGCGGGGCCGGCAAAGCCCGGCGATTCCGAGACGGGGGAGGTGTTCGTGCCCACTTCGACGCTTCGCATTGCCGACGTCTCCTCTCCGGCGGCCGTCTCCATCCCTCTTGATGCCTCATGCGACACCCCGAACTGCTTCACGACGGTCGATCTGCCCCTGCCTCCGCAACGCTACGGGACAACGCGAAAATATGTCGTGACTGCCATTCAGCGCCTTTCCTCCACCTTGCGGCTCACCACCAGGCTCAAGGAATTTTCCATCCCGCTCAACAACATCCAGGATGTCCTGGGCATGAGTGACCTCGTCACCGAGTTCGTGTTCAGCCCGGTTTTGGTCGAAAAAAAGCGCGGACAAATCCTCGTGCCCTCTGCCCAGAGTGCCGCCAACGGCCTCGTTTCCGTGTCGGCGCAGAGTGCCGACGGCATCTATTCGTGGACATCCATCGCCCACTCCGCCGCCAGCTCCGACGGCTACTTCACGTTTGACGTGCCCGTCCTCGACAGCGATTTTGTCTACACCGTCAATGTCCAGTTTGACGCCAGCCACGCGCTCGCCTCGGAATCCTTCACCTTTCATTCCCTTGACGAACTCCTGGCCATCGACGTCACGCCCAAAACGACCCTCTCCGGCGTGGTCTATGGCCCAACCGGAGCCCCCCTTGCCAACGCCGTCCTCTGCTTTACCCCAGACAATACGGACGTCAGCACCACGATCGAGGCGACCACCGACGAACGCGGGTTTTACACCGTCGCACTCAACCATCGCGCATACGCGCTCTCCATTGCTCCCAGCAAATCCGCCGGCATCGCCTCCCTTTTCACCGATGTCGTCATCACCGACAGCACGCCGCGTTCCCTCGATTTTACACTCCGCCACACGAACCTGATGTTCGGACGGAGCCTCGACGACCACGGAAACGCCCGGGCCAATGTCCGCGCCGAAGCCTTCACGCGCTCTTCGTCGGGCAAAGTCACCAAAATGGCGACCGCCATGTCCGACGAGGACGGCATCTTCAGACTCTTCGTGCCAAGTTTTGACGTCGACAGCGCGCCCGTGTTCTGAGGCATGTTGGGTCGTGTTGGCGCCGCGCTATCGCAGGCGATACGCGCAGGCGCACGGGCTATGCCGCGGTGCGGCATACGCCCTTTGGCCGCCGGCTATGCGCCCTCCGGGCGGCATACGTCGGCGGCATGCTGTGAATATATATATATTTATTTATACAAAAAAATCGGAATCCGACGTCAACGATACAGTTCCTGCCACTGTATGCGGTTTTTTGCCCAGGAGTGCTGTTTCATATATTCAAAACAGGTTTTGCCCTTCTGTACGATGGATTCTGGATTTTCCATGTCTTTTCCAAGTCGGTTGAGCATCTCTACAAGGGCCTGTTCATGTTCTTCCGGTGTGGAATAATCATAAAAATAACCGAGTTCATCGGGATTGGAGATGTCGCGAACGGAACCTATTTTTGGACATATAAATGTTTTTTGATATGAGAAGGCCATCCAAAGGGTTCCCGAGTTTAGACTTGAACGCGTGTCATATGGCGCGATGCAGGCAATGGCTTCTTTGAGGTAATCGCCCACGTCTTCGGGAGCACAGTAGGTAAAGTCATAACGAATGCTTGGATGCTGAATGTCGGTTTGCGCACACAGCTGTTCGGCATAGGCGGGAGAACAGCGTCCCCTCATCAGAAGAACGGTCGGACGCGAAAAGCTGGCCCGGCGAAATGCCCTCAACAGAAGCTCGATGTTTTTATAAGGCTGAATGGCACCTATAAAAAGAAGAATCTGCGCGTCTTCGGGAATGGAATGCTTCTGTCTTATGTTGAGATTGCGGCAAAGATAATCGCCAAAATAATCACCGTGTGGAATATGTACCATTTTGTCTCGATATTGGGCTATCTGTGGAATGTTTTCTGTTTCGTGACATAAAATATGAATGCGCCAGCACAGGGCGGCCGTCCTGCTCATCAGGGCACACGACAGGGCTTCGGTTTCGGCATTGTGGGCAACTTTGTTGTGTACAGTCCAGATGACGCGTTTGTGGGAAATTGACAGAAAATATAGAAAAGCGACCCTCAAATAATATTCTATATATTGACGGAATTTCGTTTTTCCATGAATGCGTTCGATCCAGTTCAAATGCACAATGTCGCATTTTAAGAGCCTGTTTAGTATCTATTTGCAATAATTCTAATGAATGCCATGGATATCA
>CAMCLY010000147.1 GCA_945875805.1 uncultured Myxococcales bacterium
CGTGTTGTCAGAATCGGCGGAGCCCGTGTTGTCAGAATCGGCGGAGCCCGTGTTGGCAGAAGCGGCGGAGGAATATGCGGATGGCGAAGACGAACATGACAGTGCGCCATCGTTTGTCATTTTGCCGATTCCGCCCGAGTTGCGCCAGGAAGTGAGTTTGCGGGATAACAATGCCTATCGTCGCGAATCGCGCAGTCTTCTGCGGTCCCAGAGCTGGGAAGATCTGGTTCAGTTGATGCAAAATGTTCTTCATTATGCGGTATGGGCGGACATGCCTGAGGTTCGCAGCAGCATATTGACGGAACTTGCGGGCATTTATCTTGACAAGCTCAGCAATGTGGAGAAGGCGCGCGAGACGTATCAGCAGTTGTTGCGCGAGAGCCCGTCGGATGCGTCGGCGCTGGAGTTCATGGAAGGCGAGTTTCGCAAGGCTGGTGATTATAAAGCGATTCACAGCATGTATCGCCGTGTGGTGGATGCCACATGGGACAGCGACGAGCGCATAGAGTATACGCGTCGGGCGTCGGAGATTGCCGAAAAGGAACTCCATCAGGTGGAGCTTTCGGTGTCGGACTGGGAGCATCTCTGGTCGATTGGTGAGACTGGCGAAGAAGTCCAGAACTCTCTGATGACGGTGTACCGTGAACATGGGAAGTGGGACCGACTGGCGGGATTTATCCGCGAGCGCTGTGTGGACTGGAAGGCGACGCAACGTCTTGGGTTGCGCGAGGTGGTTGAGATCTATCTTTCGGGGCTTGGCGATGCGGACAAGGCGTCTGAGACGCTGAAGGGTTTGCTTGAAGAGCGCCCGCGGGATCCGTTGCTTCTGCTTCAGGAGATACATGTCTGTCGGATTCGTGGAGACATCGATCGACTTGCGGAACTGAGTCGTCTTCAGGGTTTGGACAAACACGTCGAACTGGACATTCACCGGGCGGCGGCGGAAGTGCTCTGGGACAAGGGTGAACGCGAACTTGCGGTTCAGGCTTATGATTCGATTTTGCAGGAAGTGCCTGGGGATCGCGATGCCCTTCATGCCAAGGAGCTGTATTTTAGCGAAGGTGGCATGTATGAGCAGTTGTGCATTTTTTATGAGCAACGGGCGGAAGATGCCCTGAACCGCAGCGAACGCGTGGAGGCTGTGGAGTACTACGAGAAGTCGGCGGAGGTGGCGGAGCGTCATTTGTTTGACACTGACCGAGCCATTTCGCTTTACAAACGCATTCTTGAGCTTGAGCCGAACAATCTCGAAGCCCACCACAAGATCATATTTTTATATGGTCAGAATGATGACGATGCCGGGGTGACGTCCTCGATGGAGGCGTTGCTTTCGTTGTCGAGTCGTCCTGCGCAGCGGCGCGAACTTTTGTCGAAACTGGGCGCGCTTTATCTGGACAAACTTGAGGATTATGAACGGGCGGAGGAGTGCTGGCAAAAGGTACAGGCGATTGATCCGCTCAGTGCCGAGGTGAGTGAAGAGCTGTCGAGGGTGTATGCAAAGAAGGGGGATTTTGAGGCGCTTGACAAGTGTCTGACGCAACAGATACGCGTGGCGACGCCGAGAAATCTTAAACAGCTTGCGGAGAGCAAGGGACGTTATCTGATGCAGCATGCGCCTGGTTCGGCGCATACGGCGGCGGGATGGGAGATCGTCCTTGACTGTGACTGTGAGAATGTGTCGGCGCTTGAAAACCTTGGCGAGGTTTTGGACAAGCTGGAGCGTGGCGAGGAAATGACGGGGGCTTGGGAGCAGGAATTGCGCACGCTGAAAGAAGCTGGCGAACGCGTGGCTCTTGGTCTTCGGATTGCGGATGCCTATGTGGATTGTGGCACGCACAGTCAGGCGGTATCGGCCTATTTGCGCGTATTGTGCTGGGATCCGTCACAGGAAAGCGCGTTGTCGGCGTTGGAATCGATATGTACGGATTCGGAGCGCGGCATTGTGCGGGCGGTATTGGAAGTGGCTGCGACGCATTGTGAGGACGAGGCGCGTCGTTGTGCGTTGTTACGGCGCTCGCTTCGTTTTATCTCGAAAACGGAGGTTCTTGAGCAGATTCAGACGATGCGTCGCATTTTGGTGTTGGGGGATCGCAGCATAGAGCCTGAGTTTGTGAAGCTTTGTCGCGAGGCGGGTGAAGGCGAGATTTTGTGTGCTACGTGGCTTCGTCGCGCATATGAGACTCATGATTCGGCAGAACGCGAGCGTCTCCTTTTTGATGTGGCGCGTCTGTATGCGGTGGATTTGGGCAATCCGTCGCTGGCCTTTACGCTTTTGATGTCGTCCGCGTATGATTCGGAGAAGATCGAAAGACTGGCTCAGGAGCTGGAGCCTTTGTGTGACGAGACGCCGCGTTGGGAAGAAGTCGTGGCGTTGCTTGGTTGTCTGACGACGGAACTGTTTGAGGAGTCCCAGCGTCGTCATGCCATTGAAAAGCGCATTGAGATATTCCTTAACCATCTTGATTCCCCGTCGCGGGCGCTTGAAGAGTATTGCAGGCTTTTGTCGATGTATCCGGAAGATGCGGGGACATTGTCTCAAATTGAGCGTCTTGCTCATGAAAAGCATCTTGAGCGTCAGCTTCTTGGGATATACGGTCAGCTCTGGGATGCGACATCGAGTGTGTCGTTGCGGGCGGAGATATCGCAAAAGCGGTATGAAATAGAAAAAACCGGGCTTTTGAATCCGGATGCGGCCTTGGGAGAACTCATTCTTGGGTATTGTTTGATGCCGACGTCGGAGTTGTCGGCCAGACTTTGTTCGGAATGTGCCAATCCCGACTCTGCGCTTCTTTGTCTGCCCTTGCTTGAAAGTGCGAAACTGTCGGAAGATGTGCTGGATGTGGAAGGTGTGCGTGAAATCGCGCGTCTCTGTGAAGCGACGCCGTCCGGAAAGGACGATGCGTTTGCGCTTTACTGCCAGATTCTTGCGCAGTGTCCTCAGGATGAGGATGCGCTTTTGAAGATGGGTGCGTTGTCGCAGGAGTCGTCTCATGGCGGACGGTATGCGCAGGCGTTGCGTTTTTCGGCGTCTCGCGCGCATCGCGACGGTGCCGATGCGGTGAGTCTTGGCTTGTACCGCAAGCTTGCAGATTTTTATCGCGACGAGCTTCATGATCTCGAACGCAGCATTGATATTGAGCGTGTCATTCTTCGCATCAAGCCGGATTGCATTGAGTCTCTGGAGGCATTGATTGCGTGGCACGAATCCCGTGAGGAATGGCCGGAGCTTCGTGCGGAATTGCAACAACGCATTCTTGCGGGTGGCACGGATGAAGAAAAAGTGTCGCTCTGGTTGCGCGTGGTGGCGATATCCAGCGAGCATCTTGCCGATGTTGAAGGGACGTTTGATGGGTATGCCGCGATACTTCAGATCGATGAAACGAATGCGGCGGCGCACGCCGGTATTGAGACCTTGACGGGTGCGGATATCGGTCCCGATGTGGAGCTTCGTCGTCTTCGTCTGGAACTTAAGCTTGCCGACAATGCGTCAAAGCCTGGCATTATGCTCAAAATTGCCCGGTTGCAGGGCGAAGAGCTTCAGCTTCCGGATGCGGCGTGCGAAACCCTTGAGACGCTTTATCGCGAGACCGGTGCATGTGGCATTGGTTATGAGCCGTTGTGCCGTGCTTATGAATCGATGAAGGCCTGGGACAGCCTGGTTAAAATCATGCTCGAACATGCTGACGCCCAGAACGATGAGGATGTTGACGGAGCCATTGGTACGTTGTCTCAGGCGTTGTCGATAGTCGATTCAAAGATTAAAGACGAAGGGCTCAGTGCTCAAGTTGTGGCGAGGTTGCAGCAGCTCGAACCCGAGAATGAAGAAATATCGGAGCGTTATCTGAGCAGTTTGCGCCGAGCGGAAGACTGGCAGAAATACGCCGATGCCATTCAGAACTGTATTGACACATCGGCGTCCAAATCGGGCACCAAATCTCTTCTGTTTGAGCTTGCGCGCGTCAAGGCGCTTGCGCTGGACGGCATGGATGATGCCATCGCGCTTTATCGCGAAATCAATCATTTGGGAACGGCTGAGAAAAATGCCTATTTCGGGATAGCCACGTTGGCGCTCAAAAAAGGCGACATTGACCTGTATCTGTCCTGTCTTGATCAGGTTTTGCGCATTCTGGATCCCGTATGGGGTGCCATTTTCTATTGTCATATGGCTGAGGTATGTGACGAAAAGGACAGGTCTGCTCAGGTGGCGGGCTACTACCGAAGTGCGCGTGCTCTCGATCCGGACAACGCGATTGCCTCGGATTCCCTGCGCAGCATTGGGCGTCGGCTCAAAAATTGGCGCACGACGTCATCGATTCTTCCCGTGGAGAACGAGCGGGAACTGTCTTGGTCTGAGCGTTCGCGCCAGCTCCAGGCGCGAGCTTCTTCGGCCGACTCTCCGGAAGAGGCACGCATCTGGTTGTGGAAAGCCATTGCCGTGGATCACGACAACACGGCGGCATGGCGCGAACTGGCGCTTCTTGAACAAAAGGAAGGTCGGGTCAAAGAGTGTTACGAGGCCAGTTTTGGGGCATATGGTTCGGTCGAACGGACGACGTTGCCCGGTCCGTCGGGGGCCTTGCAAAATGCACAGCTGTTGTACGAAGTGGCGCAGGCCGCCGATGCTTGCGGTCACAATGCCAAGGGCGAGGCCCTTTTGCGAAAGGCCTATTCGTTGACGCACAGTTATGCGCCCGTGGCGATTGCCGTTGGCGAGCTCGAACAGGATGCCGGAAATATCGACAAGGCGTACACCATTTACGATACCATTCTCAAATCGCGCGACATTGTGCTGGATGACAAACTCCGCACGGACGTGCTCTTCCGTCGCGGTCTTATCGCCAACATTCTAAAGAATTATCCGCAGGCACTCGATGACTTGCGTGCCACGGTGAAGGCTTCGCCTTTGCATTATGATGCCCTGATGGCCATCTCCAAGACATACGCCGACATGCAACAGCCGTTATTTGCGCTCTCTTCGATGCAACAGGGACTCATCGTCACGCCCAACAAGACAAAACGCCGTGGCAATATTTACTACGACATGGGCAAGATATGGGACGATGCGATTGGCGATCGCGATGAAGCCGGCATTTATTACGAGGGTGCGCTCGATAACGGGGCGTCCAACGTCGATCTGATTGAGCGCAGTCTCGAACTCTACAAACGCGCGGGACGGTATCACGAAGCGCTCGAACTCGCCGACACGCTGACCAAAACCACCACCAATCCCACCATTCTCGCCAGTTTGTGGTGTACGCGCGGGGAGTTGTCCGAATCGATTTCTCCCGAGCAGGCGACGGAAGCTTATGATATGGCGCTTTCTTATGTGCCGGGCATTGGGCGGGCCTTTGACGGACTTGAGCGCATGCTCGTGGCGCGTCAGGAATGGGATCAGCTTGCCGAGCTTCTCAACGGAAGGCTTGAGGGCGATTTGACGTCGGAACAGCAGGCCGCCATTCAGTTGAGACTTGCCGATCTCTACGCCGATAAACTCGGCGAACAAGAGAAGTCCAGGGCCATTCTCTACCGACTTCTTGAGGAATCCCCCACCGCCAGTGTCGTCGAACGTCTGTTGAAAATGCCTCAGGATGATGAGGAAAAAAGCCGCGTGCTGTACGAAAAAGCGATTGTGTACTGTTCCGGTTGTTATGACTATGCGTTGCAGTTGGCACAATATCACTTGCGTCATGGACGCGCCCTTCAGGCATGGGCCATCATGTCCCCGTTGCGTACCCTCTTGCAGCTCGATGCGCAGACCAAAGAGCTTCTCAACGATCTCAAGACGCGGTTTGAGAAGTCCGATGCGGTTCCCTTCGACTCGATCGCCAAAGCGCTCCCCGTTCTGTCGGATGAACAGTTTGCCATTCTCGATGCGTTGCGCGTGTTGAGGCAGAAACTCGGATCCTTTGGGCCCGCTTCGCTCGACGAGGTGACGACCGGGGCGTCCGAAGTGCCCGAGAATACGCCCAATGGGAAAATTTTCTTCCAGATGAGAACCGGTCTGGAGATGGACAATGTCGTGCTTTATCGCGCGACCGAACTTCCAGAAGCGATCGTTGTACTCGATACGGATCCCGTGGTGGTGTGCATTCGCACCGAGATTTTCCAGAAGGCTGCCGGCAATGAGTTGCAGTTCTGGCTTGCCAAATCCCTCGGGCTTGCGCATCCGGATGTGCGTTTTGTCGCCTCGGCGCCCGAATCGTATCGCAAGGCGCTGCCCAAGGCGCTTCTCGCGGCCGTCGGTATTGGCGAGGTGACGTCCGAAACGGCAGAACTCGTGTCCAGAATCAAGACGGCATTGAGCGCCGATGCGTTGCGCGAACTGCGTTCGCAACTCACGCTCTACAGCGAGTCGCGTCTGCTTGCATGTGCCGAAACCTTCTCGCAGGAGATGATCGATTCCAGCGACATTCTTGGCGCATATATTGTGGCCGATATGCGTACCGTTTGGCGTGCCGAATCCCGTGTCGATGAAAAGATCACCGAACAGCGCAATGTCAAAACCGTCGCCGAAATCGGCAAGGCCATCGAGTCTTCCGCCATTCTGCGCAAAGTCCTCGCCTATTACGTGTCGGAAGCATTTTCGGAACAACTCGCGTAATCGGTCCTTGAGACGAGAAAGCCCCGCTTATGCGGGGCTTTTTATGGTGAACAAGATGTGTTAGACTTACATTGGCGCACAGTGCGCCCGATTCATCAGGATAAATTGTATGAAAAAAGAGTATTTCCGCTGGTTTAGCCCGTCGTTGGGCAAAGATATGGAACTCAATGTCTATGGACATGCCGGCAAGCCCGTCATTGTCTTTCCGTCGTCGGGCGGTTCGTATTATGAATATGAAGATTTTGGCATGGTCGGATGTATTCAGAACTTTATCGATGAAGGGCGCGTGATGTTGTTCACCGTGGGCAGTGTGGACAATGAATCGTGGATGAACACGGCGGTGTCGCCGGGTGAGAGGGCCAACCGGCATAATGCGTATGATGCGTATATCATTCAGGAAGTCGTGCCATTTGTGAAGTCTCATTCTGGACGTGGAGATATTCTTGCTACGGGATGCAGTCTTGGCGGTTATCACGCCATGAATTTCACCCTGCGTCATCCGGATGTATTTAATGCCGTCATTGCCCTCAGCGGGTGTTATCAGCTCAGCTATTTTGTCGGCGATTACGTCGACGATAATGTGTATTTCAATTCTCCGTTGCTTTATCTGCCGAACTGTCATGACAGCTGGTTTATCGATCGGTATCGTCAGTGTCAGATCATCGCGTGTTGCGGGCGTGGTGCCTGGGAGGATGAAATGCAGCACGATACGGCGGCGCTCGATGCGATTTTCCGCGACAAACAGATTCCCGCCTGGTGCGATTTCTGGGGAACGGACGTCAATCACGACTGGAATTGGTGGCGAGTCCAGCTTCCGTATTTCTTGGGATATATTGTTTAATCACGTGTTGAGGTGAACGCTGTTGCCGGTTTGTATTCGCACGTGTGAGGATGGCATATATCTGTATGAACGCGAAATGATGTGTTTTCGGTACGCTGAGACGTTTTACGAAACGCATTGAGGCTCTATAGCTCGCTCTGACTCACCATAACTCGCCTTTACGCCATTGGCGAGGAGTTTTTAC
>CAMCLY010000148.1 GCA_945875805.1 uncultured Myxococcales bacterium
CCACACCCCACCCCAACCCCCCCACCCCACCCCCCCCCACCCCATCCCCCCCCCCCCCCGGGCCGCTTTTGGGGGGGGGTGGGGGGCCCCGCCCCCCCACAAAAAAACAAAGGGGTGTGGGGGGACTGGTCCCCCCACAAAAAAAAGAAAAGGGGCGCGTATTCGCCACAGGCGAATAGCGCCCTGTGCGGGGCGTATCCGCCCGAGGCGGATAGCCCGCGCCCACGCCGCAACGGAATCCGTTCACGCTAAGGATGATGGCTGAAATTATAGAGAATTTCATTTATTCGCCAGTTTTATGAATTTGGTGTAGAAGGGCCGCAATTCGCTTTGAACACAGATGGAGCGGTGAGGATGGCTGAGGATTCAATTTTGGTGGTCGGGCTTGGAAATCCGGGCGGTCAGTACGAAGGGACGCGGCACAATGCCGGATTTATGGTCCTTGACCGGTTTTGCGAAACGGCGAATGCCACGATGACGCAGGCGAAATTCCAGGGGATTTTTGGCACGGCGAGAATGGGCGGCCGTACGGTATTTCTGCTCAAACCGCAGACCTTTATGAATCTGAGCGGCAAGAGCGTCGTGGCGTGCATGCAATTTTATCATCTGGCGCCGTCCTCTGTCGTCGTGATTCACGACGAGCTCGACCTTCCTGTCGGGGATATCCGGGCCAAAGTCGGCGGCGGAGCCGGGGGACACAACGGGCTCAAATCGATCATTGAGCTGACGGGAAGCGCCGAATTTGGGCGTCTCCGCATCGGCATCGGCCGACCGATCCATGGCGATGTCGTCAACTATGTCCTCGGTTCGTTTCCGGAAGGCGAACAAAGGGAGGCGTTTGAAGCATCATTGAATATCGGAGTCGACGCCCTTCGGACGTATCTGACCGAGGGAAGCCAGGCTGCGATGCGTTTTTGCAACGGCCTGTTCAGGGCCAAAAAGAAAAAGGAGGCGAAAAGTGAACAGTGAAAATTTAACACAGCTGGTCACATGGGGTGTGCCCGGAGCTGCGATTCTTGCGCTCGTGTTTGCGTTCGTCAAAACGCAGATCATTGGCAAGAAGGATGCGGGAACGGATCGCATGAAGGAGATTGCGTCGTACATCCACGAAGGTGCCATGGCTTTTCTCCATGCGGAGTACAAAGTTCTCGCTGTTTTTGTGGCCGTGGTGGCCGTTCTGCTTGCGCTCATTAACTATTCTAATGAGAAAAGCAGCTCGTGGGTGGCGTTATCGTTTGTCATCGGGGCGTTCTGCAGTGCGACGGCTGGGTACATCGGGATGCGCGTGGCGACCAAGGCCAACGTGCGCACGGCGGCGGCGGCGCGTTCCGGGCTCAAGGATGCCCTGGCCGTGGCGTTTGGCGGCGGTGCCGTCATGGGCATGACGGTCGTGGGGCTTGGCCTGCTGGGCGTCATCTGCCTGTTTTTGCTCTACACGAACGTCATGTTTGCCGGCGAAAGTATGCAGAAAATCCTGGAAGTGCTGACGGGCTTTAGCTTCGGCGCATCGTCGATTGCGCTGTTTGCCCGAGTGGGCGGCGGGATTTACACCAAGGCGGCCGACGTTGGGGCGGACCTCGTCGGCAAAGTCGAAGCCGGCATTCCCGAGGACGACCCCCGAAACCCCGCCGTCATTGCCGACAACGTCGGTGACAACGTCGGCGACGTCGCCGGGATGGGCGCGGATCTGTTTGAATCCTATGTGGGTTCGATCATCGGTTCGGCCGTGCTGGGCGCGGCCCTGTGGTCTGCCGAAGCTGGCCAGCTCAACGCCGTCGTGCTTCCCTTCCTCATCGCCGCGGCCGGCATCATCATCAGTCTCCTGTGCAGTTTCATCGTGCGCAGCCGCGACGAAAAATCGAACCCGCAGCACGCCCTCGACATGGGCACGATTTCGGCCGCCATCCTGACGGCCATCGCCGTCTACGGCATCGCCTATGTCGTCCTCCCCGAAGGCGGTCTGGTCTATGACCACGCCATCCGCGGCACCATCCAGGTGGACGCCACGATGATCTTCTTCACAGTGACGAGCGGTCTTATCGCCGGCACCCTCATCGGCAAGTTCACTGAGTTCTACACATCGGACGCCTACGGTTCGGTCAAGGCCATTGCCGAAGCCTCCACGACAGGATCGGCCACAAACATCATCCGCGGTCTCGCCGTTGGTATGATTTCCAGCGTCATTCCCGTTCTCCTCATCTGCGTGGCCATCGCGTGCGCCTTCTTCACCAGCGGTCTGTACGGCATCGCCCTTGCGGCCCTCGGCATGCTCGCCACCACCGGTATCCAGCTCGCCGTCGACGCCTACGGCCCCATCGCCGACAATGCCGGCGGTATTGCCGAAATGAGCGCCCTCGAACACGAAGTCCGCGAACGCACCGACAAACTCGACAGCGTCGGCAACACGACCGCTGCCATCGGAAAAGGCTTCGCCATCGGTTCGGCCGCGCTCACCGCGCTCTCCCTCTTCATCGCCTACGCACAGGTCATGCACCTCACCACCATCGACGCCAAGAGTCCCCTCGTCGTCATCGGGCTCTTTGTCGGCGGCGTCCTGCCTTTCTGGTTCAGCGCTCTCGCGATGCTCGCCGTCGGACGCAGCGCGCAAAACATGATCGTCGAGGTGCGGCGCCAGTTTAAGGAAATCGACGGACTGCTCGAAGGCCGTGAAGGCGTCAAGGCCGATTACAAGAGTTGCGTCGACATTTCGACCAAAGCCGCCATCCGTCAGATGGTTCTCCCCGGATGCATCGCCATCGCCGCGCCCGTCATTGCAGGGTTCCTCGACAATTCCGGCGCCATCCTCGGCGGCCTCCTTGTCGGCACGACTGTCACCGGTGTCGTTCTCGCCATCTTTATGGCCAACGCCGGCGGCGCATGGGATAACGCCAAAAAATACATCGAAAGCGGAAACCACGGCGGCAAAGGCAGCGATGCCCACAAAGCCGCTGTCGTCGGCGATACGGTCGGCGACCCGTTCAAAGACACTGCCGGTCCTTCGATCAACATCCTCATCAAACTGATGAGCGTTATCGCCCTTGTGTTGGCCCCGACACTCGCCGGTCGCCAGGCCAGCGAGTCAGGAGCCATGCCCCAGGAAGGAGCCCCGGCACAACTCGCTCCGACACAACCCGGACCGGCTCCCGACATGGATTCCCAGGCGGTTCCACCTCAACACCGACATCCTGCCGCGCGTCCCGGCATGGGACGCCCCGGCCGCGACCTCCCGCCCGGTACCCGTGAAATCCGCCGTCGTCCTGCGCCCGCAGGCGCACCCGTGCCCGCACCTGCACCCGCGCCTGCAGCGGCACCTGCGCCCGCACCTGCACCCGCGCCCGCGCCTGCGGCGGCACCCGCGCCCGCACCTGCGGCGGTTCAACCTTAAACCATGGCTTTCGGAGTGAGGGGGAATCCTCCCCCTCAAAACGCATCCTCAATCCCCCTTGCCGTTCCAGGCAAGGGGGATTGTTTTTTGCCGACATTCAGAGAGACAGACCAAACAAAACCACGCCCCGTTCTGACCCCAAAATCGGCGATTCCCACAAAATTTTCCAGACAGCCATGCCCCACAAAATCTTTGTTGAAACTTTCTGCCGAGAAAGTATCTTTCGGCGTCAACCAGGTGTGTTGAAATGGGGGTGACATGGCAAAAAAAGACGGAAGCATCAGTCAGGTTCACGAATTTATGGTTGTTGGCCCCGACGACGGGATCAGTTCCGGTGCCCCGCACACCGACGATGAAACAGACCCAATCCCCGATAAAGAAGATCCCTTTGCCGGACCAAGAGACTGGGTCATCAAGTGGTTCGGGCCTTTTTTTGACGTTTCTGCCCTGCCCGTCCACTGTTCGATGGGACTGTATCTCGTGTACGTCGGAAATTACCCGCTCTTCGTCAGTTCGAGTCAAAATATCCTCATTGCCCTGTCAAGGCACCTCATCTACAGCGGGCACAAAATCACCCCCATCGACCTGCTCGGACGCGAGATCCTCCACTATGCAGGAATATACCGCCAACGTCTGAGCATCAAAACCGGCCTCATCTTTGAAAACAACAAACTGATCCACCCCGGAGAATATATTTTCTGTTACCGCAGAGCCGCTTCCGCCTTGGCGTTTGCCCACGCCATTCCGTGCAACAAATACGCGCGCGTCTCTTATGAGTTCGATCCCCTGTCGATCACCAATCTGGGCAAGCGGTTTCCTCTCAAAGAAAATTTTCACGTAGAAAAACAGACCTGAATCCGCCCCTCTTTGGGGCACAGGGATAAAATGGATCTCACGACCGCGTCGTTTGTGGTATTGTCCCACGAGGGTGATGGACGCTTTTTTGACACCTGCCGGCAGATGTAGGTAAAACCAAACGTGGGATCTTTTGAACAAACGGTGTAACGAAATGAACCATTCCGCTTCAAAACTGGTGAAAAAATTGGCGATTTTGTCACTCCTCACCACCGGGATATCCTCCGGATGCACGACAAATATTGACAACGACGCATTTCGTGCCGGAGCCATTGAGATCAAAATCGACGAAGTCACGAGCGACGAAATTTACCCTTCGGCCGGCGATGAAATTGACTGGAAAATGGTGTTCGTCCCCACGCCCGGAGATATCATCGTCAACACATTCTGGGATGACCCCGCCGCCGTGTTCAACGTCTCCGTCGGAATTTATGACCGTTTCGGCATTCCCATCAAAGTCGAAAAAAGAGACACCGCAAGCGGAACCGGCGAGGTCAGAGCCTTTACCCCTGAATCCGGGCTGCACTACGTCAAGGTCATGGCCGAATCCGGACGTTCAATTTATTCGATGAACCTCAAGTTTGAAACGAACTATGAAGGCTTCACCACACTCGACGAGGCCCCAGGCTACACCGCCTACGTCGATTTTGACGCCGAACGTGAAATGAATGCCAAAGCCAAAGGGGCCGCAGAGGCGCCTTCCGGCGTCGGCGCTGGAACGTCTCCTGCCGGCGCTGCGCCGGCAGACAACTCGGCGCCGGCAGCGCCCGCCGGCGCCGTCGTACTCCCCACCGCCGCTGCCGGCGGCGCCGTCGTGCTTCCCACCGCCGCTGCCGGCGGTATTGCCGCATCAAACGGTGCCTCCGGACCCACCATCGTCCGTGAAGCAGGCTCCGGCGGCGGATACGCCAGCGCCGAACCTCGCACCGTCAACATGAAAACAAGCGCCGTCGCCACCGAAAAAGAATCCGTCAAACCCATCGTCGCCGACATCAAGGGACGTCACAAAAAAATCGATGCCGAAATCCTCTCCGTCACAAGCCGGAAAAAAGGCGCTCAGTTTAAAATTAATGTCGGAAAATCAAACGGCGTCCGAGAAGGTTCCGTCGGCGAAATCTACGTCGATGGACAAATCCTCGAAGGCGGGCGTTTCAAAGTGGATAAAATCTTAGATTCCAGCTCAATTGTCGTCACCAATGCAAGCGCCAAAGACGTCAAAAGAGCCTCCAAAGTCGTTGTCAAAGTCCCCGAATAGGAGTCCCCCGCATGTTCAGAACAATCGTGGCCATCACCGCAACCCTGACCGCCGCCTTGTGGCTTTCTTCGTGCTCCAAAGAAATCGAGTATAACTCAAATTCCGGATACGACGGTTCCCGAGACTCCGCTTCTCAACTCCTGGTCAACACAAGCAAAGTCGACGACGTCTCCGCCCCGGACGGCGACAACGAGGACTGGTTCTACTTCATGCCCCCCTCCGACGGACTCGTGACCGTGCGTACACATATCGACTCACCCAACGGATTCGTCGGCACCATCAGTGTCCTCGACGGTTTCGGACGACAGCTCTACGCGCTCAATACCAACGATTCACAACAAATCTACGAATTCCTCGAATTCGAGGTCAAACCCGAGCGATACTTCATCTCCATCATCACCTCACAGGGAAAAACAAGCTACACCGTCCGCGCCGATTTCCGAGAACCTCCTCCCCCTGAACCCCCCATCGAAATCATCCCCGAAGATCCCACACCCTCCTCCTCGTCCTCAAGATCTTCATGCGTGCCCGCCGACAAATGCAAATCCGGACAGAAATGCTGCCGGCAAAAAACCTCACAGACAACCGACGAAGGCATCGCCGAAGGCGAAAAAACTATCGTCGGAACCATCGTGCTCGTCACTCCGCAAAACGGAGATACCTCCGATATCAAAATTAGCGGCCTCGGCACGAGCAAAGGCGTAAAAAAAGGCGCCAAGGCATACTTGCGAGGACTGAAACGAAAAGTCGACATCTACTCATGCATGACCACTTCCTGCCAGGCCACCGTAAAAGCCACATCCGAAGAACTCCTCCAGTATGACAAAGTCGACGTCGTCGTAAACTGACATGTCACCCAAATTCCTACCAGGACTCATCCTTTTGATCGGGGGATTGGCCTGCCACGAATCTGCAGCCTCCCCCGTCCAGGATCATTCCGATCATCGTTCAGTCACACCCGCCACGCCTCAAAATATCCCCGCCACGCCTCAAAATATCCCCGCCACGCCTCAGGATATCGCCCTCTTTTTGTGCAAATACTCCGTGGCAGTCTTTCCAAACTGGTCGCAATATCCCAAATACATCGACTACCTCTCCGACCAGGAAGCCGCATCCATCGCCTACATCCACGAGGAACTCCTCCGCGAGACCGCACCCTTCTACCGCGCCCGTACCCTCGCCCTCGACGCGTTCGTCGCCGACCACTCCCAATGCACCCCAGACCCAGACAACCCCATCGTCTCCGACAACACAGGCGCCCTCCTCTACACGATGATCCAGACATACCCCATCCCAACCCCGGTCCCGGACATCGATCTCTCCCACGACGAACAGGAACGAACCCAACGCTACCGCGCACAGTTTGAATCCCAATGGAACGGAGAGTCCAAACAGCGAAAAATCCACATCGTCCTGGAACCCGGAGGCATCCACGGATTCATCCTGCGTTCCGACACCACGCACAGTTTCGCCCTCCCCCTCGAACGACAACGACTCTGGCAAGCCCTCGAATCCATGGATTTTGAAAAAACCACCAACCTCTTTCACCAGACCTGCGCCCGAAAATCGCCAAACTGCGCCCAATTCGCCCCATACTTCAACGCCGCCATCCAGGGAACCCTCTACACCCAGCACGAGTTCAACCACGACGTCAAACTCACCCCCACCGACTTTCGCCTCATACAGCTCAGCGGCAACCGAAGCGTCGCCGCACTAAAACTCCTCGCCGACACTTCAAAGGCCACGCGCACATACCACCACGTCCTGATGAAAACACAGCCGGCCCCTTACCAAAACACCCAGTTCTGTACCCTCCAACATGCGCGCGACTTCTCGCTCTCCTCTCCCGCAACCCTCCAACCCAATACCCAGCAGGACGTCTGGTGTATCCTGAGCCCAGATACCAGACCAGGCGTAGAGCTCCATTTCGTCACCGCCCAGTGAACCCCAAAATTTGCCTCCCTCGGCAAAGAGAATACCCTGCCCACTATCTCTGCAAGGACTCTTGCCAACACATTCGGGAGGATTATGAGCCGTTTGAGATTTGC
>CAMCLY010000149.1 GCA_945875805.1 uncultured Myxococcales bacterium
CGCCGCGCGGCCCTTTCGCAATTCGGGGGGCGTGGGGGGACTTCGTCCCCCCACAAAAAAAACTACTTACAGACGTGGGTGTCTTTGCAGCCGGAGGCGCATGTCGTCGCCGCGTCGTAGTTGGGGACGAAGAGCAAAGCGCCATCGACGTCGGTGCACACGGTTTCGACCTGAATGCCGGAGCCGCAGGCGGAGCTTTTCTCTCCGACTTTTGTGCATTGCTCAAGGCACATGGCTTGTTCATTATACTCGCTGCATGTATAACCAGATGGACAGGGAATTTTTGTCCATATAGCATCACCGCTTGTTTCGGCGCAATAGATGAGCGCGTTCCCGTCGCAGATCGGGGCTTCTTCGGTGAGGCATGACGTGCCGGGGCATTTTTGTCCGTCGGGGCAGTCCTGCGAGGCGCCGGGGCAGAATCCCGTGCTGATGTCGCATTTGGAAGGTTCGCAATTGTATTCGTCGCGCATGGCGACGTAAATCATGCGTCCGTCGGTGCCGACCACGCAGGCATTGCTCACGCTGTAGTAGGAGGAAATCCATTCCGAGGGGAGGTTCATGCACTGGTAACCGACCAGTCCTGCGCTCGTACAGTTGGCCAGACCGGCATCGGTCCCGCGGCAGGCCGCGTTGCGGATGGGCTTTTTGTTGGGGTAGGCCGGTTTGATGTAGAGACTGCAACCGTTGTATTCTTTGCAGTCGTTTGTTTCGACGGTGTCATCATAGCCGCATTTGTATTCGACATCGCCCTTGCAATATTCTTGGAACGTCGATGCCTTGCAGGGATCGCCCACATTGAGGGCCATGTTGGACTTTTCGTAACACACGTTTTGGTAACACATCTGTGTCGCGCCACAGTCCGTATCGGACTTGCACGGCGCGATGTCGCCCGCCTCGACACAGGCGTCGTTCATGCAAATTTTGCCCGTTCCGCACGAAACGGCTTCGCGTTTGCCGTCTTTGCACTCCAGAAGGGTCGAGAGATCCTGGCATGACGAGGCGACACAGGCCGCATTTTCGACGTCCTGGCACGCGCCATCGACACAGCGGCGGCCTTCCAGACAATGCACGATAAAGGGTTTGACGCCTTCACCATCATAATCGTCGCAAAAGACAGACATCGTGTCGCCAATACATACGGGCGCATCCTCCACGTCGCAGTCTTTGGGCAACAAATCCTCGACCGTCGTCTTTTCGCACTTCCCAAACGTACATACCTCGTCGTCCGCACACGGCGAGGCGGTGGCCACCTGCGTACTCTTGTCGCATACAAGCAGGGTCTGGGCATTCTGACAGACATCCTGGGTGCATTTGGGAAGCTCGACACAGGCGTCGCCTTTGCACCCATGTTCGCACGCTTTTTCGGTCGTCGTACCGAGGGCCGCGTTGCACACCAGCAATGTCTGGTCGTCCTTGCACGTGTCTTTGGTACACGTCGGACCGGCCACACAGGCGTTACCGATGCATCCGTGCTCGCATGCCTGTTCGGTCGTCGTGCCGGTCGAAGGGTTGCACACCAGCAACGTATGGTTGTCCTTGCAGGCATCCTTGGTACACTTGTCCGACGTCGGGGCCGACTTGCAATCGTTCTTTTCACACCCAAACTCGCACACGCTCTCGATTGTCTCGCCCGTGGCCACGTCGCATTTGAGAAGAACCTTGTCGTCCTTGCACGTCGATTGGGTACACTTCTCACTCGTGTCCTTCTTACACGCGCCGTTTTCGCACCCCAGCGCACATGCCTTTTCGACATACGTCGACGTCTCCTGGCTACACACCAGCAACGTGCTCGCATCCTTGCACTTGTCGACGCGGCAGGCGTTCTCCGAATCGTCGCCGCCACAGGCGGAGATCATCGATGAGGCACAAATCAAAAATCCACAAAACAACCATTTCGACGCCCGCATGGCGAATCTCCTTATTGTTTTTCCTATTCTCGTTCGCGTTCGGCAGGCCGCTGCGTGTTATGACATGTTGCATACATACAGCCACACCCACCCACATGGTTAGTTGGCATAACCGTCCGGCATTGTCAAATTTCCAAACCGCCATGCCCCACGCACCGGCGTTTCAAAAGCGGCCTGGAGTGCGGGGGCAAAGAGGGGGACGCGGCGTATTGAGGCGTAGCCGAAATAGACGCGCAGGGGGAGACTTCCCCCTCCCAGAGCATCACAAAAAGGAAAGAATCGCCGGGATAAGACGGGATGAAACATCCATTTTAAAAAATAAACAGACCTGTAATAAAATAACGTACTATCTCAAAATAGCGGACACTCGTGCCGTCCGGCGGCCAAAAACGGAGGAAGTATGACGCGACAGGATCTCATCAATAAATTGCGCAGGCTCAATACGCTGCTCGTCATCGAAAAACGGAGCAACAATTTGGCTTTCGCCGTGCGCAAGGCCATCGAGACGATTCAGACGTGGCCCGAGGACATCGAAACGTACATGGGGCAGACGTCGACCAAGGCGCTCTTTGTCGGGTATGGGCCGAAATTTATCAAGATATTCAACGAGTTGCGTTCGACAGGGACCTCCCAGCTGCTCGAAACGCTCCAGTTGAGGCATGACCCGTTCTTTTGCGATTTGTGCGAAATCCCGTCCATCGGCCTCGTCATGGCGCAGCGCATGTATTTTGATCGAAGCATTCGCTCGCTGGACGATCTTCGGATTGCCTACACCAACAACGTGCTTCAGAGGATTCCGGCGTTTGGCGATCAGCGGCTCAAGGCCATAGAAGAGTTGCTTTGGAAATCGCAGAACGCCGCGTCCTCTCAGGACATGAACCGCCGCGAGGTGCGGATTTTTCCGTCGACGACGTTTCATACGATTTCGCAGACGATGCCAAGCCTCCCCCCGGCCATGTCCGTGTCCCGTTCTCCCGACGGGCTTGATCCGGAGGTGGTGACAGACAATTCGGATATTTTGGACGCGCTCAAAGAGGATTCGCACAGGGGGACGTCCGACCGCCTCGCTTCCAAAGCCCTTCCGTTTGTGTGGGGATCCGGGTCGATGGAGATGCCCGCCGCCGTGCCCCGCGACGTCACGCAGGCAGAAATCCCCGCCCCGAGTGCGGACGACATCGTGTTCGTGCCCAAAATCCAGGTCCGCTACCTTCAGGCGCAGTCGATCCGTGCCGAACATATCCAGGTCATGCATCTCCAGGCCCCGTCGATTCGACGCGACATCCCGTGGCAGGCTCCCGACGGACTGCCCCCGTGCCAGGACGTGCAGGAGCAAAAATTTGCCGCCCGCGTCCTCTGCGCTCGCCTCATTCAGGCCCAGTTCATCCAGGCCGACGACATCCAGGCCACCTCGATCGAATGGATGGCCGCGCCCTCGCGCGACGGCAAGTCGTGCTAAATGTTTTTGCGTGTGGAGGGGGGAAGTGTCCCCCCAACGCGGCTATGGGCTCAGGCCTTCGGCCTTGCGCGCATACGCCGCGCCCCCCTCGTTGGGGCTACCCAAAAACCGCCCTTCGCGATCGAACGAGAGGCACGACGATGCCTTGCACCAAAGACAAGGATCGGTGTAAAATCACAAATTTACGGCGTCCAAATGGGCGCCATTTTTAGTCATGCGAAAGGTTCCCCATGGAGGATTCATGATTCCGCAGCATCATTATGTTTCATGCACAGGATGTGGCACGCGTGTCCACGCCTATGATTCCACGACATTTGCCTGTCCAAACCGCGACTGCATGCCCGAGGTCAACCATATTCTTCAGAAAAAACACGTCATCACATCCGCCCTGTGGCAGCGCAGTCAGCTCGAGGACTCGCGGAATCCGTTCGTCCGCTACCGCCACCGACTTTTGGGCTACCATCGTGCCCTCAACGCGCACCATACGGACATCGACTACCTCGAACGCATTGCACAGCTCGACGGCGCGCTGGCGGCGATCGACGGCACGGGCTTTACCGAAACACCCCTGACCGTCGAGACCGGACTCGCCGAGGCCATCGGGCTCGATCCGCAACAGAAGCTCTTTGTCAAAAACGAAACGCATAACGTGGCGGGCTCGCACAAGGCGCGTCACCTGTTCGGCGTTCTGCTCAATCTTTCCAAAGAGGCACTCAAAAAACCGTTTGCCATCGCGAGTTGCGGCAATGCGGCGTTGGCGGCCGCCGTCGTGAGCAAGGCGGCGGGCGCGCACCTGGAGGTCTACATCCCGACGGACGCCGAACCGGCCGTGGTCGAACGCCTCAAAGCCCTCGGCGCCACGCTTCATATTTGCGAACGTCGCGAAGGCGAACTGGGCGATCCGTGTTATCTGCGTTCGCTCGATGCCGTCAAAAATGGCGCCATTCCCTTTACCTGCCAGGGACCGGACAACGGTCTCACCATCGAGGGCGGACAGACCCTGGCCTACGAACTCTTCGATCAGTGGCATGCCCAGAACCAGAGCTGTCACCACCTGTTCGTACAGGTCGGCGGCGGCGCCCTGGCATCGAGTTCCGCGCAGGCACTCGCCGAAGCCATGCATCACCAGCCCCTGCCCGTCCTGCCGCGCTTTCATACCGTCCAGACGCGCGGCGCTTTCCCCCTGGCGCGGGCTTACGATCGCATCGTCAAACTCATCGACGCACGCCTTCACGGGCTCGACTTCCCGACGCTTCGTCCTTACGAAGACGACATGAGCGTCGAACAACGCGCCGCTGACCACGACAGCGCCTCCATCTCACAACGCCTCATCATGGCTGACTGCATCCGATCGGCATGGGATTCCACCGCCGTACAGTCGGTCATCCGGTATGCCGTCGCCAACAAGCATCTGTTCATGTGGCCATGGGAGTCGGCCCCGCATTCCATCGCCCACGGCATCTTGGACGACGAAACCTACGACTGGTACAACATCGTGTGCACCATGTTGCGCACGGGCGGTATCCCGCTCGTCGCCGACGAAGATCACCTCGAACTGGCCCATCGTCTCGCCCACGAAAAAACCGACATCACCCCGTCGGCGACGGGCAGCGCCGGACTCGCCGGCGTCATCCTCATGAAAGAAGCCCACGCACTCGCCGAATTTGAAAACGTCGCCGTCTACTTCACCGGGATAGAGCGATAACGCATTACTAAAAAAAGCCGCCCCTTCGGGCGGCTTTTTTTGTCCATGACCGTGCGATCCACCACGCGATTATGCGCCATAGACGCGCATGGGATTTTCCATCCGCGTGGACACTCGCACGTCGAGTTCGGCGCCATATTTGGACTGGCGCAACACATCGGCCAAAATGTCGGGGATGCACTTTTCGGTGTCGTAATGGCCGGCGTCGATGAGGGCAATGCCCAGGCGCCGCGCGGCGTCAAAATCGTGATGGCCGCAATCGCCCGTGATGTAGGCATCGATGCCCTGCGCGGCGCATTTGCCGAGGTAGCGCGCGCCGCTGCCGTTGAGAATGGCCACCTGTAAAACGCGCCGGTGCGGGTCGCCGGCGGCACGCACGCTGTCGATCTGCCAGACCTCGCGCACGCGCGAAATCAAATCCGAGAGTTCCACCGCTTCGGCGAGTCGGCCCGCCACGCCAAAGCCGTACACATCCGTCAGCCCGTGAACTTGGGATTCGAGTTTGAACACGTCGTAGGCCGGTTCTTCGTAGGGATGGGTATCGAGCAACGCGCGCGTCACAGCCCCCAGCTCCCGCGAGGACACGATCATTTCGACGCGCACTTCTCGCACGCGCTCGGGTTCGCCGGCCACCCCAATCGCAGGGTGAGACGACGCATCCCCCGTAAAGCGCCCCTCGCCGGTACCCCAGAACGACACGTCGCGGTACTGTCCCACACAGCCCGCCCCCTGGGCGTGCATCGCCTGGACCACCTGTTCGGCGTCCGCTTCGGGGATAAAGGTGACGATTTTGTACGCCTCAAACGGACGCGTCCCCACCACCGGTCGAAGACCCGACAACCCAAGGTCTCGCGCGAGCTTTTCACCAATTCCATGGGGCACGCTGTCCAGATTGGTGTGCGCGGCCAACAGCCCAATGTGCGCTTCGGCCAGATCGAGCAAAAGACGACCCTCACAGGACGCATCCGTGACGGATTTTATCGGCTTAAAGATAAATGGGTGGTGCGTTAAAATGAGTTCCGCCCCCCACTCGCGCGCCTCTTCAAACACGTCGCGCGTCAGTTCGAGTGCCACCAACACCCGGGTCACCGGCGCGCCTTCGCGACCCAGCTGAAGCCCGGGGTTGTCCCAGTCCTCGGCACAACACATCGGAAAATGTTCCAAAATCAGCGATGTGATATTGCGTATTTTGACCATTGCCTCTCTCCTCTCTCTTGAACACCCATCATGCCCGCCCGAAAAGACCCATCTTCCAGACCCGCGGCCTCCAAAAAACAGTCGCGCGCCGCACAAAAATCCTCACCCAAATCCTCCCCGAAACGCACGGCATCTCACCCACCAAAATCCAAGTCTAACACACATTCTGCCGCGGCCAAATCCTCGCGTTCCCGCGGGATCAAGGCGGTTTTGCTCGGGTTGCTTCTGCTCTCCCCGCTCTATTTTTTTGACCTTTCGCGCGTCACCACCAACGCCATGATGCCCGCCCTGGCCAAGGGCGATCTCGTCGTCTCGTGGGATCCCAAGGGATTTCCGCTCTCGCTCCAGCCGGGGAATATCGCCCTGCTCGATCTCAGCCAGGACGGAATTTCGACCAATACGCCAAATTTTCTGCGCATACTCGCGGCCCACTCCGAACACGTGCAGTTTTCTCACGACGCGGTGTCGATCGACGGCAAATCCCTGGCGCGGATGGAACTGACCCATTCCGCCATTCAGCGTCCAGCCTCGGAACCCAATGTATGGCGCGAAACCCTGCCCAACGGATCGTATTACCGGATCATGTTGCCCCAGGAGGTGATTACCGGGTGGCAGGAAGGCGAGTCCAGCCTACGGGAGGGAGAATACTTTGTCGTCGGGGATAATCGCACGGCGTCGTATGATTCCAGACATTTTGGTCCCGTCGAAGCGCAGGATATCGACGCCAAAGCCCTGTTTGTCCTCAAATCGGCGTCCAATGACGGTCTCGTGGGACACTGGATCAAGCTCATTCCGTAAGCGCCAGAAAACGCGCGCGGCGTATGCGCGCAACGCGCCCATAGCCGCGCGCCGCAGGGCGTATCGGCCAAAGGCCGATAGCCCGCGACCACAAAAACAAAGACTGGCGAGGACATACCTCGAATTTTTGCCACCTCCGAAGTGGACGGGATAGAAGACCAAATACGTCTGTCATCACATTCGGGGGGCTCATGAAACACCATGGTATGATGTGGAGAATCTTGTGTCTTGGGGCCGTCTGTCTGCCTCATGCGGCACAGGCATCCCCACTTGCGCTTCACAATCTCAGCGGGGTGCCCGCGCACTCGATCGACTGGCCAAAAGCCGACCCACCGGCGACACAGGCCAAACAGGACGCGAAAGGCAAACAGGACGCGAAAGGCAAACAGGACGCGAAAGGCA